>JAYTDP010000147.1:0-5529 GCA_043735865.1 Bdellovibrionales bacterium | reverse complement strand
ACGCCTCAATGGAGAACATTGAGGCTTGTCGTACTCTTGATGAGATTCCAAACAGCGCCGTCAGAAATTATATTGATCTCGATTTTACCATTTCCTGCGCTTCGTAAAGCGGCGGAACGAATTTCATTTTCGTAATTTGGATTCCAATAAAACATGACATTTGAAATGGGATCATAATGTAGAAAAACGATCGCATGGGCGGCGTCGCTACCGATTTGAATACCGGCTACAGTTAAAGTGTCAAAATTTTGTTGGGTCAATTTTTCCATCGTAATATCGTGGGTCACATCTCCAGTTGAGCCTGCGAGGTAGTCGCTATGGGCAGAAAGATTTATGGAATAAACTTTGGCCATTGTCGGAAGTAAAACCTCAAGACGATCGATCAACATTCCCATTCTCGCATCTAATAGCGGCCAATTTTGTCGGGCTCGGTCGACAATGTTTTCGACAAAGAATGTTTTTAAATTGCTAAAATCACGATCTTCCATTTGGCCGATGGCCATCAGAATTGCCGATCCGCAAGTTGAAGTGCATAGCCCACCATCGGGTACGAAAAGATGGCCGAGGCTCCGATCATTCTGATTCAGCATTTTGCCACTTTGAACAAGGTTAACAAAATGGCCTACTAAGCTTCCGACAGGAGGCTCGAGATGTGGACTGCTCTCGCCCAACTCCTCCGTGCAAGTTATGCGCTTATGCCCAGCGAGGGCTGGCGATCCCGGAGCAAGAATGCAACAGACGAAAAGTAATGACCCAATCATGTACAATCTTGGAAAAAAACTCATATCATCCCTTGTAAGGGGCTAATATAACAAACTGCGAAGAAAAGTTCGCCTGTAATGATTTAGTCGATCGTGTAATTTTGGGTATCGTTTGCCCGCGCTCACTTAACGCGGCTTCTGCCAGCTCTGCCCGAGCTCTTTGTCTCGCATGGCCGCCTTTTCGAAGCTGTAACGAAGGGCGCGCTCGACTTCGAGCTCGCGCAATGAATCCAAACCGGCAGCTGTGACGCCCTTCAGTGACGTCACTTTTCTTTGCAGCTCATCGAGACTTGTCTGCGGAGATTCCTCGGCTAATTTCGAAGCGCCAGCGAAAACCTGAACCGTGATTTTTTTTGCAATGTCAGGGTCGATACCGCGCTCTTCGAGCCACTCTTTCCAATAAATCATAAGTTCGAAAACGAATCCGACGCCCGAACCTGAACCGACGACCAAGGCTTCCATTTCGTCGCCATCTTCAACAGGAACGACGTATCCCATGGAACCTAGAAGAATCTCCACCCAAACCAAATGCGCTTGCGCCGCCTGCGTCGCCGCGTAGGCGATAACGGATTTTTTTACTCGCGCGGCCGTGTTCGGCATAATTTTAATTAGATTTGGGCAATCCGGAATCAAAGTCTGCAAATTCTGAACGGTCACGCCAGCTGCGAGTGACATGACCACGTGTTCAGAATGAAAAACTGAAGCGATGGGTTCGATCGTTGCATAAATATCTTGCGGTTTCACTCCCAAAATCACGACATCGCATTTTTCGATTAACTCTTCATTTGTGTGGCAGGGAATAACGCCATATTCTTCCGCAAGTTTCGCCGACTTACGCTCAGTTCGATTGGTAATGTGGATGTGTTTCGCAGGCACAAGCCCCGAATCGATAAATGCCTTCATCACAGCTTGACCGAGATTTCCGCAACCCAAAATTCCGATTTTTTTCGTCTTTATTAAATCTATCGCTGCCATTATTTTCTTTCTCCGAAGATTCGGGTGCCGATGCGAACCATTGTCGCGCCGGCTTGTATCGCTTCTGAAAAATCGTGACTCGTTCCCATTGAAAGTTCAACTAAACTATGTGGTGCCGTAATTTGCGATGCGAGGCGATCGCGCTCGTCACGAAAGTGATTATACGCGCGACGCAATTCTTCGGGCTGCCAATCAAGAGGCGGCATCGCCATCAATCCACAAATTTGCACGTAAGGTAAATCTTGAATTTTATCGAGAAGCGGATGGAGCTGACTGAGCAAAATCCCCGTCTTTGTCGGCTCTTCTCCAAGATTGACCTCGATCAGAATTTTTTGGGGCTCATTCACGCCGGGGTTTTGATCAACACGTTTCGAAAGTTCTTCGGCAGTTGAAAAAGAATCGATCGAGTGGATCATCGCGAATTTTCCGACAATGGATTTCACTTTGTTTGATTGAAGGTGGCCGACAAAATGCCATTGTATAACCGAGTCGGAAATCTCCTGAATTTTTGGCAGTGCCTCTTGAACGTAGTTTTCGCCAAAATTCGTGAGACCGCATTTTATGGCTGCGCGAATATCATGTGCTTCGTATGTTTTGCTGACGGTGATGAGGGTCACGTCTTGCGCGCGTCTCCCGCTTTTTTTTGCGGCGACTGCGATTTCGGCTTCTAATATTTGAATGCGTTCTGATAAATTGGGCATGGATTTCTCTTGGAACAAGAGTATCCGGACTTATTCGCACCCTCAAGGTGTTTCGATAGCGGCTTTCATCGCGGCAATTCGTTCGCCGATCTCGGCAAAAAGCTTGGCGGCATCGAAGTGCGGCATTGCTTTGTTCCATTCGAGTTCAGGAGTTCGCGCGACAAACGACTCAAGGCGTGCGTCGAGAATTGCTAAAATTTGATCTTCCGAAATATGCTTCTGCGGGTCTGGTGACCAATACATTTCTTCTTCTAACATGTGCCGGAAACGCTCTTGGACAAGGGTCCGCAAAGTTATATTTCTCTGTTCGGAGAAAAAGCTAAAAATTTGGCTTTGAACAACGGTGAGGTAAGAAAACTCGTCATAAAACGGATCGTCCTCTTTTGCGGCGGGCTCGAGCTTTTTCAATGCCGCTTGAGTATAGACGCCGACGATGTTTCCGAAGAGAAGGTCAAGAAGCTGCGTTTCGCTTTCAACCAACCGTTTCGATGCATAGTCATAAACGTCGATTTCTTTTTTCGATGCTTTCGGCTGGAACTTTTTAAGCTCATCAGCGAATAAGTTGACCGCGCTAGTCACTTTTTGCGCGGTCGTAACAAACTGGGGCGGAATAGCGAATGATCCGAGATGAAATGAAAGATCGTGAAGAAATAAAGCCGGATCTTCCGAAATTGGAAAGGAAGCGTTGTGAGCAAATTCCCGATTATAACGTTCGCCGTCTTCCAGGCCTTTGGTAAAATAAAAGCGAACTCCCGACGGTTTCACTCCGCGGGCGGCAAGCTTGGCTTCGAGATTTTCAATTTTATTATTAAGAGTCGCAATACTCGGAACGACGATGTGCCGGTCATCGACAATGGAATAACCCAAGGCATGGGCGACGCTACTTCCCACCATAATAGCAAATGCGTACGGCGTACCGACCGGAGCATTGGGAGCATAAACCGGTACGAAAGTGGAACCCCATTCCTTGCCTTTTCGTTTCAAAATAAATTGATGGAGACCGTCGTAGAGCTGCTGAGACTCGATAATCACGGTTTGATCAAATGTTCGCAACCGATGCGGCCCTGCGAGTTCAGCTTCGGTGAAAGGACGACCCACTAGGGCATTTTCACAAAACGGCAAATCACCGACCAGCGCAGCGCTCGCAGCAAACCCAACTAAAAAAATAAAAAGTGCGTACGAAGCGGTCCTAAACATAGCAGCTAAGAGTACAATTTTCGCGCCACGCACTCGCGGCGTTTAAGCGTCTAAAACCCTATTTAGCGTCTACGGCTCGAGCAACCTGCCAATTATGGTCCTTCAAGACTTTTTCGAGGAGCTCCATCGGTAAACCAACTATATTTGACCAAGAGCCTCGATGTGATTCGACAAGGTTTGCACCGAGACCTTGAATGCCATAAGCACCGGCTTTATCCATCGGTTCGCCCGTGGCAACATAGTTGCCGATCTCCAAATCGGTCAAATCACGAAATTGAACCTGCGAAATTTCGGCCCCTTGGTACTCGTGGCGGTTACTTTTCCCGCCTAGTCCGCCACTGGTACGAACACTTTCAGCTGACCCACCAGCCCAAGAACCCAGACCTTCATCCAGCAGAATCAGCGAAATTCCGGTCATGACTTCGTGGTCACGCCCCGACAATTGTCGTAAAAATTGACAGGCTTCCTCTCCCGAAGACGGTTTGCCTAAAATTTGGCCATCCAAAACGACGACTGTGTCGGCCGAAAGAACCAAAATCGGCCCTGTTTTCGGGCCTTTATAACTATTTAAGTAAGCCTCGGCTTTGTACCTGGCTAATTTTGAGATGGCGTCCGGCAGATTCACGTTTTCATCAATTATTTCCGATACTTTAACTGAGTCATAACGATATAGCAGCCCGGCCTTTGTGAGAAGCTCGCGACGTCTGGGAGATTGGGAAACGAGTAATAGCTCGTACATATAACTCATGAGTTTAAATTTTATACTTCTCATTTCATCATTGCTACTGACCGGAGTCAGCGTCTTTCTTTTTTCGAAAGCGCTTTTCACCAACAATACCGACGCCAAGGCATTGGCGTGGGCGACGGGCGATGAACCGTCGAAATCCAAATCCATGTTCATCAACTTCTCGCGCCCGCTGGTTCATAACTTTACTCTTCAGCACGCCGCAAGATTTAAGAACCCGGATTATCGAAAACGCACCGAACGCAAACTTGAAACCGCGGGTCTTCTCGGCGAAATCAATGTCGACGAATTTATCGGGCTCAAGATTTTGTGGGGCATCGGCTTCCCGATCGTGATGACGCTTTTGAATTTTACAATGTCACTCGGCTACCCATGGCCGATTTTTATTTTGTTTGGCATCTTCGGATTTTTCTATTGGGATATTTACGCCGCCTCAATCACTAAAGAACGATACACGTCCGTTGTTTGCGATCTCCCGTTCTTCATCGATCTACTTTCACTCGCGACTGAAGCCGGTCTTGATTTCATTACCGCGATTCAACGTATCGTCGAAAAATCAGATCAAAGCGTTTTAGCAGATGAGCTCAATAAAACTTTAAATGATATCAAACTCGGCTCAAGCAGATCTGACTCGCTAAAGGCCCTCGCGCGACGACTCGATATCAGCGAAGTCACGAGTCTAGTAGCCGTGGTGAACGACGCCGAATTTACCGGAACGTCGATTACAAATGTGTTAAAAGACCAATCGACACAGATGCGTCTTGAACGTTTCGTGCGCGCAGAAAAAGCGGGAGCCAAGGCTTCGCAAATGATGTTAATCCCAATGATTTTATTTATTTTACCGGCGGTATTTATCGTGGTGTTCGCACCCGTCGCCCTCAGCATGTTTGGTGGATAAGTGGCTTTGATGAATGTAACGAAAAACATTCAAGTGGTTTCAGAAGTTGAGCGTGGAAACACGACGTTTCAACGTTGGTGGCACCGCTCTATGGGACTCATGGGTAAAAAGGATTTGAAATCCGATCGCGCACTTTGGTTGATGCCGGGAATTCTCCCGAGCAACTCGATCCACACATGCTTCATGCGTTTCGCAATTGATGTTGTTTTTGTGGGCCCGGATTTAAAAGTCGTGGCCGTGTACGAAAACTTA
>JAYTDP010000146.1:0-3582 GCA_043735865.1 Bdellovibrionales bacterium | reverse complement strand
TTCCGCTTCACGGTTCACTGCCGCTTAACGAGCAGAAAAAAGCTCTCGCGCCCAGTAGCCGCAGGCGGATTATTTTGTCGACAAATATTGCCGAAGCGTCGGTCACCGTGCCTGGGACCGACACCGTCATCGACTCCGGTCTCGCTCGAATTGTAACTGTAAATTTAAAAAGCGGATTCGAACGTATCGAGCTCACTCGCATTGCAAAATTTAATTCTCGGCAGAGAGCTGGGCGAGCCGCCCGTCAAAAATCAGGACTGTGTGTGCGCATGTGGACATCATTTGAAGAAGCCTCTATGGACGAGCAAATGACGCCCGAAATTCAGCGAGCTGATTTGTCGGATACAATTTTGCTCCTTTCTTCTTTTGGCGTTCGGGACTTCGAAACCTTTTCTTGGCTCGATCGCCCACCCGCCCCGCTTATTAATTTCGCGCTCCAGTTTTTATTCAATGTCGGTGCGCTCGACAATTCAAAACGCATCACCGAAGTCGGTAAGCGCCTCTTGAATTTTCCCTTGCCGATACGTTGGGGCGGACTCCTTATTCGTGCCGAAAACGAAAAGCTAGGACCTCTCGGAATAAAGGCCGCTTCCCTTTTGGGGGACCGAGATTTTATGCTTCGAAATGCTGAAATCCATGCACATACCGAATGCGACGTTACTTTCCGGCTACATCTTCTCGAAGAAGTAGAAAAAGGCGGCAGGCCTTCTGGGGTCAATTTAAGGCAGGCCGATGCTATTTTAGCGGGTCAGCGGCAGTTATCGCAGTATGCCACGACCAGCAAAGATGCGAAATGGAATGACCAAGATTTGCGTCGCATATTACTCCTCAGTCAGGCAGATCGACTTTGTCGCAGGCGAAAAAATGATGCAAGAGCCATAATGGTGGGGGGCCGTGGAATTCGACTTGCACCCGAATCCCAAGTTAAAATCAGCGAATTTTTCGTTAGCCTCCAGGCGATTGAATTACCGGGCCAACCAGACACAACGGTAACCATCGCGTGCGGTTTTGATAAAGCTTTTGTCCTCGAACACTTAAAAGACCAAATCGAAACTGTTGAAGACACTTATTTTGACGAAGTGAAGGGACAATTTTTTTCACGCCGATTGCGCCGTTTTAAAGATCTCGATCTAGATGAACCATCGCTCACTCCCATCAAACCAGCAGAAATCGGCGAGCGTTTTGTCGAGGCCCTCTCAAGCCGGTGGGAATGGCTGGCAACCCAAAACGAAAATCTAGGCCAATGGCTCGCACGCTGGAAATTCTTTTGTGACTTAAATTCCGATTACCATTCACACGTTGGCCGAAAACAAATTATCGAAGCCTTGTCACATGCGTGTTACGGAAAAACGAAAGTGAGCGAAGTCGTAAACGAAAATTTAGCGAATTGGCTCGAGTCGGTCATGGATAAATCGGCGGTTGCCGCCTTTCACACGCAAGCGCCGTCGCATTTCGCGGCCGCGACCGGCAACAGATACCCAATTCAATACGGCGAAACCGAACCGCCATTTGTCGAAGTTCGACTTCAAGAAATGTTCGGAGTGAAAGTGAACCCCCGTCTCGGATTTGGCAAAATTCCTCTGACATTTAAACTTTTGGCGCCAAATTACAGGCCCACTCAAGTCACATCGGATATCGCGAGCTTTTGGCAAAATACGTATTTTGAAGTACGTAAAGAGCTGCGCAGCCGTTACCCGAAACATTCGTGGCCCGATGATCCTTTGACGGCCCCGCCAGTCGCGAAGGGGCGAAAGCGAAAATGATTCTAATCTAAACTGAAATTAAAATTGCCGAAATTTAAACGGTGGCTAGTCAGCGTTATTTGGTTTCGGTGAGCCGGCTCTATTAAACTTCCATAAGAGATATCACCGACAATCGGCCACTTTTCATAAGCAAGTTGGGCGCGAATCTGATGAGTCCGCCCAGTCTCAAGACCAATTAAAATTTCAAGAGCTCCGTTATCTACAGGGTGCACATCGAGAATATTCAATATGCACCTCTGCCAGCCGTCTTTCGGCTCGAGTCCAACGGTCTTCGGCGACCGTGGACTGGGTTCCATGTAATGGATCAATTTTCGGCCCGGCTCGATCCGAGAAGCGCCCGGATTTGGACTGACGACGGCGCGATACTCTTTTACTACTTTTCCAAATTTCAAGAGGGCATTAAAATGAGCCTGAAATTCGGTTGTCTTTGCAAGCAAGATTAAACCACTTGTTGCAATATCGAGACGATGAGTGATGAACAGTTTCAGTCCGAGCTGAACCCTCAGAAATTCGATCAAATTGTCTCGGACATTATCGACTGTTGCGTGAACGGGAATACCCGACGGTTTATTCGCTACGACGAAATCTTCGTTTTGAAAAACGATGTCGATCTGCTTGGGCTCAATATAAAAGCGCCGCGGCTTCGTATGAAGGCGGATATACTGGCCGGGCGCCAAAACTATATCGTTTAGATTTCCGATTCGGGCATCATTGAGATAGACGCATCCAAGTTCAGACAATGTCTTTATTTCGTCCGGACTTATTTGGGTTTGAGCGCAAATCACTTCGAGCAGAGTTCCCGACTGCTTGGAATCAAAGTGCAAAACGCCGTATTCGGTTCCTCTTTTTTCATGTGCCACAAATACCCAATAACACAGTTTCGAGGCGAAATTCCACGTTTTTTAACTCAGATAAAGTTGGCATTGGTTTGCAGAGTATAAGTTGGGAGTTTTATGGCCTACGATCTCAGCCCTCAACAAAAAGATTTTCTAAGTGACCTAGGTCTTCGCTATGTTCGCGATGATGCAAAGGGATTTTCGCGAAAGCGAAAGGGGAAAGGCTTCATCTATTTAGACTTGTCTGGCAAACGGATAACCGATCCATCCGTTATCACTCGCATTCAATCGTTGGTAATTCCCCCGGCTTGGGAGGACGTATGGATCTGCCGATTAACGAACGGTCATTTGCAGGTGACCGGGCGCGACCAAAGGAAACGCAAGCAGTATAAATATCATTCGAAGTGGGCGACCGCGCGAAACGAGACCAAATTCGAAAATCTGCAGAACATGGGAAACTATCTTAAAATTCTTCGTCCTCAAGTTGAGAAGGATTTGTCACTCCGTGAATATTGCCGGCAAAAAGTTTTAGCAGCGGTAATCAAAATTATTGAAGAGACAAATATTCGAGTCGGGAATGACGAGTATGCCGCCAGCAATAAATCTTACGGTTTAACAACACTGCTCAACGACCATGTTGACGTGAGAGGATCAAAAATCGAATTTCACTTTCGCGGCAAAAGTGGCGTCGAGCATAAGTCGAACCTGGTTGATTCGCGCCTGAGTCGAATCATAAAAAAATGCCAAGAGTTCCGGCGAAGAACTCTTCACCTATGTAGACGGCAATGGAAACCCTCAAGATGTCTCTTCCCACCACGTAAATCGATATTTACGAGAGACAGTCGGCGCATCATTGACCGCCAAAGATTTTCGCACCTGGGGCACAAGCCGAAGAGCTGTCCAGCTACTCCTTGAGAAATCCGCTCCAAAGTCGCCTACTAAAACCGAGTTAAAAAAGTTCGAATGTGAAATGATCAAAGAGG
>JAYTDP010000145.1:0-9277 GCA_043735865.1 Bdellovibrionales bacterium | reverse complement strand
TTGTTTTTCAACGCCGTGTTCACTTTTTTAACCAAGTGATGATCAAGGTATGGACCTTTTTTTACTGAACGAGCCATTCTTACATCCCTTTACTGTTACGACGACGGATGATCATGTTGTCCGTCCGTTTATTGTGTCGAGTTTTCTTACCTTTTGATTTTTTACCCCAAGGAGTAACTGGATGATGGCCTTTACCAACACCCTCACCACCACCGAGTGGATGGTCGACTGGATTCATTGCCATACCACGAACTGAAGGACGGATCCCCTTCCAACGTCGGCGACCGGCTTTACCCCAGTTGATATTTTCGTTATCCGTGTTGCCCACCTGTCCGATCGAAGCTTTGCAAACCGCAAGAACCTGACGAACTTCGCCTGAGGGCATACGAACTTGGCAATATTGGCCGAGCTTTGCGACGAGTACCGCTGACGAGCCTGCGCTACGGCAAAGTTGGCCGCCTTTTCCAGGACGAATTTCAATATTATGGATAGTCGTGCCGGCGGGAATTGAGCTGAGTGGTTTGCAATTTCCTGGTTTGATATCTGCAGCCTCGCTAGAAATAACGGCATCGCCGACATTCAATCCGACTGGCGCTAAGATATAACCTTTCGAACCGTCGGCATAGCCGATCAGTGCAATCCGGCAAGTGCGATTCGGATCGTATTCGATTCCGATTACTTTAGCCGCTACGTCGGTCTTTTCGCGTTTGAAATCAACCAAACGGTAGCGACGTTTATGACCGCCACCTTGATGACGCATTGAAATCATGCCCGTATTGCTACGGCCTGCTTTGCGTTTGAGAGGTGCCGTCAACGACTTCTCTGGTTTGTCTTTTGTGATCTCCGCAAAATCATAGCCGGTCATTGCTCGGCGTGATGGTGTCGTCGGTCTAAATTGTCTAATTCCCATCTTTATGCTCCCTCAAAAAGGCCAATTTTTTCACCGGGAGCAAGACGGATGAGCGCCTTCTTCCAATATTGGACTTTGCTAAAACCAGCTTTAGTGCGCTTTGATCGGCCGCGGCAAACGACAGTTTTTACCGACCGCACTTTAACTTTAAAGGCTTTCTCAATTGCGCTTTTGATATCTGGTTTTGTTGCAGCTTTTGCAACTTCGAAAGCATAAATGCCTTGTTCTGCAAGCAAGCTGTTTTTTTCCGAAACAAGTGGTTTACGAATAACTGTCGACATCTATTTCTCCGCCTTTTCTTCGCCAAGACCGCAACGAGCGTCGATCCCCTTAAGGCTCGATTTCGAGATTATCGCCATATCGTACTTGAGAAGATCGTATACATTCAGACCTTCAACTCCGTAATAACGATACTTTGGCAAGTTACGAGATGCGCGCTGGAAATTTGAGTTTAATTCGCCGTCGATCAAAACTGCTTTCGCCGCGCCGAACTTTTTAAGCGCCGTTACGAGAGCTTTTGTTTTGCCTTCAGGAGAGGTCATTGTATCAACGACCATAATTTTGCCAGTTGAATGCAGATAAGAAAGAGCTGATTTTAATCCAGCCTGCCTTTGCTTACGTGGCATTGTGTAAGAGTAATCGCGTGGCTTAGGACCGAACGCAACACCACCACCTGGCATTAGAGGAGAGCGGCTCGAACCCTGACGTGCGCTACCAGTCCCTTTTTGTTTGAATGGCTTTTTGCCGCCGCCGCGTACTTCGCTTTTGTTCTTAGTGCTATGAGTGCCACTACGACGCGAAGCTAACTGCCATTTTACGATCGCGTGGAGAACTGCTTTTTTCACCGGTTGTTCGAAAACTTCCGGGTTCAAGTCCACCGAGCCAACTTTTTTCATATCCCAATCTAAAACATCTACTTTAGCCATACGCTTACGCCTTCACTAACTTAACAAGAGTGTGCATTCCACCCAGGAATTGATCCGCGGAGAACAATGACGTTCTCTTCAGGAACCACATCTACAACTTGTGATTTAACTGTTGTTGTTTCGTTACCGAGTTGGCCCGGAAATTTTTTGCCCGGCATAACTCGTCCCGGCCAAGTTCTGTTACCGATTGAACCCGGTCGACGATGGAAACCAGAACCGTGCGTTTGTGGTCCGCCAGCCATGCCCCAACGCTTTACGACACCTTCAAAACCTTTACCTTTAGAAGTTGAAGTGACCGCGACAAGATCACCAGTCGTGAGACTCGCGATATCGACTTTTTGGCCAATTGCTGCATCTGCAGGGAAATCGCGAACTTCACGTTTGAAATAGGCGCCATTTTCGAATCCCGCTTCTTTCAATTGAGCTGTTTCAGCTTTTGAAGAACGGGATGCGCGTTTTGGACGACAAGCCAATTGAACAGCTTTGTATCCGTGTTGGTCTTCAGTTTTAATCGTCGAAACAACCCACGGCTCAAACCGGAGAATTGTGGCAGCTTCAAGAACACCTTTACCGGTCACGTAAGAAGTCATGCCGACCTTAAACGCGTAAAGTGTTTCGAGCTTCAATGACGATTGGCTTCCGGCAGCTTTCGCTCCAGATGCTTCGCTTGTTGTGTTTTCGGTTGTTTCGCTCATTTAATCTTCCTTGTTTCTTAAACTGCTGACAGCTTGATTTCGACGTCAACGCCCGCAGAAAGATCGAGCTTCATCAACTGATCAATCGTTTGCTGGGTTGGCTCAAGAATATCGAGGAGTCGTTTGTGTGTTCGGATTTCGAATTGCTCACGCGATTTTTTATCAACGTGTGGTGAACGCAAAACTGTATAACGGTTAATGCGGGTTGGAAGCGGAATAGGTCCCGCAATGCGCGCGCCTGTTCGACGAGCAGTTTCAACAATTTCACGAGTCGATTGATCGAGAAGTTTGTGATCAAAAGCTCTGAGGCGAATTCGGATTCTTTGACTTTGCATTGTACGTTCCTTGCTTTGACTTAACTAGAATTTTGAATGCAGCTATACACTTTCCTTAAGCCAGGGAGGGGGTATCTCAGTCTCGTTTTTTTAAACGACTTGAGCCCTGTGGTTTAAGAAATTGTTTACGGCAAGGTGGGCAAAGTGCCATTCCGCCAATTCTGTGTCAAAAGGTAATTACAAATTATCGATTTTTATTCTCCGCCCGAGAGGACGGCACGAAGATCGCTTATAGACTGTCTCAACAAGGAATGCTGACATTCAAAACGGTTTGAGACTCTTCACGGTCTTTATACTTGACTATTTAGGGCTATCTAAAAGTAAAAAATGCACTGGGTGAATATGATAAAATTAAGTATTATCAGTATCTTGGCTCTTGTAATTTTCGTCGGCTGCGGCACTCGGCCGAAGGGCGATTCGGTCAGTGTTGATAACCGCGGCAACTGTAAAGCGGCCTTTGTTCGGGACTATGAACAAACCGAGAAGCTAATTGAGGCAGCCCGCAATAATGGAATCGATCAAGATAAACCCGAAAGCCGCGAGAAGCAAAAGGCGGCCCTCGAGGCCTGCGAACAGTTTAAAACTGTTCATCAAAACAATATCTGTAAGGCTCAAGACCCTAACGGGGACGAGGTCGAGATAAAAGCCAAGGACCTCAATGAGGTCTGCGAGTTTTTCGCAAAAGATGTGACGCCGAAGTCAGCCGCTCACTCTGCGGATTACTAGTTATTTAGGTTCATCGCGCTTACGATTATCGAGAAAGAACACTCGGCGGCCTTTGATATAGTAAATATTGTCGGGCGTTTTTTTATACCAGTGCCCCTCAATTTGGACGACGTCATTTGCAGATGATGGTTTACGATCAAGTCCGACTGCGATCGGCAAAGCACCCATAGATGGGGTTTCCACTCCATTCAGCACATCTTGGCGGGCTTTTACTGAAGAGACTTTGGAAATTTCTACAGCAGGGTCAGACTGATCAAGTGCCGCAAGCATTTTCATAACTTGAGGTTGCCGCGCAATCTGGGCCTTAAATACCAATATTGGTTTCCAAAAATACCAGACGCAAACGGCGACTGCTAAAATGAGATATTTCCAAGGAAAAATAAATGGCTGACGAAAAGCTTCTTCCTGAGCTTTCTTTTTCTCTTGAGCGACTTGGACCGTATAGGTCTGCAAGTCCTTCATTAGATCATCGAGCTTTTTATCGGCCATAAGCTTTCTCCCAACATTAATATCGGATTTAACCTCTGGAAACTCAAAGCCTAGGACTAATGTCTAACAAACTATATTAATTTAATCTGAAGAGGGTATTATCAGCGACCCATATGAGAGAGGATCTCAGCCTCGACTTTTGGCGGGACCGGCGCGTACTCTAGAAACTCCATACTGAAAGTGGCTCTACCTTGCGAAATGGAGCGCAAATCAGTTGAATAGCCGAACATTGAACGCAGTGGCATTTCGGCGTCAATGACCTGAACATTGCCCCTCGGCTGCATGTTATTTACTTTTCCATTACGGGAGTTGAGATCACCGATCACCGAACCCATTGAAGCTTCAGGTGTAACGACCTCAACTTTAAACGTTGGTTCGAGAAGAATCGCTTTGGCTGAGCGCGTGGCCTCTCGGAAGGCATTTCCCGCAGCAATTCTGAAAGCCATAGCCGAGGCCTCCTCAGGAACAACCTTTACGCTTTTCAAATTCACGCCCACGTCGACAAGTGCATATCCAGCGATCGGACCAACTTCAGCGCTTTCTTTAGCACCATCACGAATTGCGCGCATAAATTCTTCCGTAAATTCTTTCGTAATCGGCACATGATTGTGAAATTGAAACCCTTCTCCCCGCTTGAGTGGAAAGAGCTCGAGAGTCAGTGCGGCGAAATGCTTTTCATTCGCGAGTTCGCGTTGAAAGTGACCTTCGGCAGTCACAGTCGAAACTAAAGTTTCACGATACGAGACCTGTGGCTTGCCCACATTCGCAGAGACTTTGAACTCTCTGAGTAGACGATCCACCAAAATTTCGAGATGTAGTTCGCCCATTCCCGACAGAATCATCTGAGCTGTTTCTTGATCCACTCGAACTTTACAAGACGGATCTTCTTTTTGGAGCCGCTCTAGAGCATGAACCATTTTCTCTTGGTCGGCTGATGACTTAGCTTCAATTGCAACAGAAATCACCGGCTCCGGAGAATTAATCGATTCTAATACAACCGGCCGACGAGCTTCACACAATGTGTCGCCCGTCACAGTAAATTTGAGGCCAATCGCCGCACCTATGTCGCCGGCCTTTAACACTTGAACATCTTCGCGCGAATTCGCATGCATTTTTACCAAGCGCTGGATGCGCTCTTTTTTATCTTCACGAGGGTTTAGCAGCTGGGTCCCCACAGCAAGAATACCGGAGTAAACGCGCAAGTAAGTTAGCGTGCCCGCAAAAGGGTCATTTTGAATTTTGAAGGCCAGAGCGGCAACCGGCTCTTCAAAGTCGGTCAAGCAGGCAATTTCTTTTTCAGGTTTTGCCGGGTCGTGGCCCATGAGCGGAGGAACATCAAGCGGGCTCGGCAAGAAATCAAGAACGGCGTCGAGAAGGAGTTGTACGCCTTTATTTTTAAAAGCCGCGCCGCAAAGTACGGGCACTAATGACATTTCAATCGTGCCCTTTCGAAGTGCAGCTTTGATTTCGGCTTCTGTTAGCGCTTCCCCATTAAGATATTTTTCCGTCAGCTTTTCATCGGTCTCGGAAATCTTTTCGATGATTTTTTCACGACGCTCTTTTGCGATATCCTGAAGATCGTCTGGTATTTCGCGCGTTTCGTAATGATCTCCAGAACCATCTTTTGGCCATACGCAGGCCTTCATTTGAACCAAATCAACTACGCCAACAAAATTCTCTTCTTGTCCGATCGGAATATGTAAAGCGATTGGATTTGCACCCAATTTTGTTCGAATAGTATCGACGCTCATATCGTAGTCGGCTCCGACCCTGTCCATTTTATTCACAAAGCAAATACGCGGCACTTTATGTTTATCAGCTTGGCGCCAAACAGTTTCCGATTGGGGCTCTACCCCATGAACTCCGTCAAAGACAGTGACGGCGCCGTCGAGAACTCGGAGTGAACGTTCGACCTCTATCGTGAAATCAACGTGCCCTGGAGTATCGATAATATTTATTCGGTAGTTCTTCCATTGGCAGGTGGTAGCCGCAGAGGTGATTGTAATTCCACGCTCTTGCTCTTGTACCATCCAATCCATGACTGTATTGCCGTCGTGAACTTCGCCAATTTTATGGCTTTTGCCAGTATAATAAAGAACTCGTTCGGTAGTTGTGGTTTTGCCGGCGTCGATATGCGCCATAATGCCAATATTGCGACTGAAGTTTAAATCATCGCCAATTGCAGCAGCTTTATCAGATTTTTTGTCAGATTTCTTCGTGGCCTTTGCGTTGGATGGTGAGGATGTACTGTCGCTGTCGCTCATATTGTTTCGAACCTAATTCCACCGAACTTCGCGATTAAGCGCCAGCATTCCGGTAAATTCCGGGTCTGGCGCTCGCGCGTGAGAATTCTTACCAATTGTAGTGAGAGAAAGCTTTGTTGGCTTCGGCCATTTTGTGTACATCTTCGCGTTTCTTGATGGCATTCCCACGGTTGTTGTAGGCGTCCATGATTTCGCCAGCCAAACGCTGAGCGAATGATTTTTCGCCGCGGTCTCGAGCGTAAAGAACGAGCCATTTCATCGCTAATGAAAGGCGACGAGTTGGACGAACATCACACGGAACTTGGTAAGTTGCGCCACCCACTCGGCGTGAACGAACTTCGAGAGACGGTTTGCAATTTTCAAGAGCTTTTTTGAAGACGGTCATTGGCTCTTCGCCTTGGATTTTCGCTTTGATTTCTTCAAGAGACGAATAGAACAAGCCTTGAGCGACCGATCGTTTACCTTGATACATGATGCGGTTTACAAATTTTGATACCGTCAAATCGTTATAGATTGGATCGGGATTTACTTCTCTTTTAACTGCACTCTTACGACGTGACATTTTTAACCTCTGTTTGGCGAATTTCTTCAGGTTGTCGAACCTTACTCGCCTGTTATCGGATTAGTTTATCTAACCCGCTTATTTTAAAATTTAAGCTGAAGCTTTTTTCGGCTTTTTAGCGCCGTATTTTGAGCGACCTTTATTTCGTCCGCCGCCAACACCTTGAGTATCGAGAACACCGCGAATGATATGGTAACGAACACCCGGAAGATCTTTAACACGACCGCCACGAATCAAAACAACGCTATGCTCTTGAAGATTGTGGCCCATGCCCGGAATGTACGAAGTGACTTCGAAGCCATTCGACAAACGAACACGCGCAACTTTGCGGAGTGCTGAATTCGGTTTTTTCGGAGTTGTCGTAAACACGCGAGTACAAACACCGCGACGTTGTGGACAGCTGTCGAGAGCTGGCGATTTCGATTTTACTTTTACAGAACGTCGTCTGTTACGAATCAACTGATTCAGCGTAGGCATTAATTCTTCCTCTATGCGGTTTCAACCGCCGGTTTGCAAGACCCCGGAAATTAGCTTACCGGGACCCTATTTGTCAAATTTGGGAGACAGCTATTTGCTGTCTCCGCGACTTTTTATCTAGTATAGGCCGGAGCCGGAGCAGCTGCGCCGATCCCTGGCAATGAAGCGCCTTCAACGGCGTCGGCTTCATCTACAATAACTTTCCAACGTTTGTACGCAGGGATACCTGTTCCGGCAGGAATCAAGCGGCCCATGATGATGTTCTCTTTGAGACCACGAAGTACGTCAGTTTTCGACTGGATAGCCGCTTCTGTGAGTACTTTCGTTGTTTCTTGGAAGGAAGCTGCTGAAATCCAACTGTCTGTGCTCAATGAAACCTTAGTGATACCAAGGAGTAAAGGCTCAGCAGTGGCCGGTTTTCCGCCCTCTTTCATAATAGTATTATTTGCGTCTTCGAACGTCGTTTTCTCAACCTGTTCGCCAGAGATAAACTTCGTATCTCCTGGATCAATGACCGCTACTTTACGAAGCATTTGGCGGATGATGATCTCGATGTGCTTATCATTGATGCCCACACCTTGAAGTCGGTAAACCTCTTGGATTTCGTTCAACAAGTAAGACGCAAGTTCTTTATCGCCCAAAACGCGCAAGATATCGTGCGGACTAATTGGTCCGTCCATTAATGGTTCGCCGGATTTCAAGAATTCGCCTTCGCGAACCGTAACGTGCTTACCTTTAGGGATGAGATATTCTTTTTGCTCGCCGATTTCAGGAGTGATGATCACACGCTGTTTGCCCTTAACGTCTTGACCGAAAGTAACGAAACCGTCGATCTCAGATATAACTGCAGATTCTTTCGGT
This sequence comes from Bdellovibrionales bacterium, assembly GCA_043735865.1. GTDB lineage: Bacteria > Bdellovibrionota > Bdellovibrionia > Bdellovibrionales > UBA1609 > CAYHVK01. The sequence continues at coordinate 1,032 of JAYTDP010000145.1, read as the reverse complement.
TTACGAGCTTCGAACAATTCAGCAACGCGCGGAAGACCGCCCGTGATGTCGCGGGTTTTAGTTGTTTGTCTATGGATCTTCGCGACCACATCACCCGCATGTACGTCTGCCTCATTGGTTATGAGGAGCTGTGCACCCACTGGGATGAGATAACGAGCCGTGTTTTCGCGATTAGGAAGTTTGATCGGTTTACCGTTCGCATCGACAACAGTAACTGTTGGTTTTGCGTCGGCACCTTTTGTATCCGTAATAACTTTTGTCGAGAAGCCCGTCACTGTATCGACTTGCTCAGACATCGTGACACCCTCTTCGATGTTTTCGAAGCGGATAGTTCCGGTTACGTCTGCGATGATTGGATTCGAGTACGGATCCCACTCAGCGAGGACATCACCTTTTTTGATCACTTGGTTTTCACGAACATTTAAGATTGAGCCGTAAACGAGTTTGAAGCGTTCACGTTCACGACCAGCATTATCGATAACTAAGATTTCACCGTTACGACTAAGAGTCGTCAGTTTTTTACCTTTGTTTTCAACTGCCGTTACATCATGGAATTTAATTGTACCCTCATGACGAGCCGTATGAACTGATTGTTCAACCGCACGAGAAGCCGCACCACCTAAATGGAAAGTTCTCATCGTCAACTGGGTGCCCGGTTCACCGATTGACTGAGCCGCGATAATACCGACAGCTTCGCCAAGGTTCACGATGTTACCACGAGCCAAGTCACGACCGTAGCACTTGATACAAGCGCCGCGACGAGCTTTACACGTCAATACTGATCGAATGAGAACGCGTTCAATACCTGCGTCGTCGAGATGTTTCACCGTGTTTTCGGTTACTTCTTCACCGGCTTCAATGATCACGTCATTGTTGTAAGGATCGATCACGTCTTCGAGACAAACGCGACCGAGAATACGATCACCAATTGCTTGAATCACTTCGCCACCCTCTAGGAGCGGAGTAATGATCATGCCATCGGTTGTACCGCAATCTTCTTCGGTCACAATCACATCTTGAGCCACGTCGACG
>JAYTDP010000144.1:0-6395 GCA_043735865.1 Bdellovibrionales bacterium | reverse complement strand
GAATGGTCACAGATTGTGATCACTCATTCGCTACTTGGGATTTTCACAAAGCACAATGTGCCTCAATCGGCACGTACCAATCTGGCCAATTACATGATCAAAAACATAATCCCAAGCCATCACAACTCAAATCTTGGCCAATACATGGACGTTACGGATGTCCCGACTTCGGCACAAACCCTCTGGCAAACTGATACTTTACAGCTTTCAAATATCCCGGCTGAAGTCGCTGCGAACCCGAAAATGCTTTTGCGAATTCTTATTGGAGCTTATTATTACAAGCTCAAACAGTTGGCTGATTTAGAACCGAAAACAACTCCCGATCCAGGAAAATTAACTCACGATAGACTTCTTCAACAGAATTATAAGATCGCGATTTCGACTTGGGATAAAAAAACAGCGGAGAAGCTTCAATCATTGGGCGGCGAATTAAAAAGCACACAATTAGATCAACCAGATTTTAAACAAACAAAACACGAGACAAATGTCGGCGATTATTGGATTTTCCGAGCGCATTTCCAGCCGCTTTACACAGTTAGCTTTACTATCCCAACACTTTTTAACTTAGCAGTCTCGCATCCGAAGATTGACGAAGATGCGAACGGCGTTCTTCGCGAGGGCTGGCACCAGATTTATCATAAACTCCGCGAGATGGAACTCCTCTAAGACTGTCCAAAAGTTCGACGGGAACTTTTTTCCTGTCAGAATCCTTACAGTAGAAGTTCGGATTGCGATCCGTTATTTTGTGTCCTGATTTAGGAGATACTATGAAGAATATTTTTTGTTTAATCGCACTTTGCCTCGTGTCGACATCAGCTTTTGCCGAATCGACCAGCGAATATCTAATGAGTGGAGCAGTCGTTATCGAAGGTGATGCCGCAATGAATCTTTACGCGGATCTCAAAGCGAAAGAAAAAGTCGTAATGACGGTCACTCGACAACAAAATCGTGAGAAACAAACGCGCACCGTAAAATGTGAAGCGACTTTCCTGGGCGGTTTAGTTCAAGATTCGGAAACGGAAGTGTGGAGTTTAGAAAACGCCCGCTGTGTTGTACGCGTTCCAATTTCTGAAATCACTGCGCTGGAGTAGTGGTGAAACGATTCCTTATTTCAATGTTTTTGCTTTTGCAGGGCACGCTGTCTCACGCCGACGTGTGCCCGAAAATTATTGGAAATACGATTATTTTCGGCGGCCGCGGATCTACTAAGGTTGAGATGGCGCAATGTTACCCGCAATTCCTCGCGCTTTCTCATGACGAGGACTCTCGACTCGTCAGTTGTCTTGCACAACAAATTAATGACAGCGGAGGACAGAAATTTGTAATCGCCGGCCATTCTTCAGGCGCAGTAGAAGCTGAAAATGTTGTGCGTCTCGTAACAGATAAATCCAAAGTCCGATTAGTTCTACTCGAAGGGTTCGCATATCAAGCCAATCAGCGAGGCAACGTCGAAACGACCTGCTGGTTTGCGCAGAATTCAGATAAAGGTATCCGAGGATTCAATGCTCCCTCGATGTTAAACCCAGCAGTCTGTCCGCAACCCGCAAGGGCCTCAGAAGCAGGTTGGTGCAACACAGATATGTGTTTGCACTTGGCAAACGTCAACCTCAATGTACCCGGCGATCTTTCAGGAAAAACGGTGTTAACCCAAGGGCTCGCCAACTGCCGTGGCAATAATGAATGGGTACAAGAAAACTTGAGCTGGTTGAACGAGTAAAGCTATCGAGTACCAACTCAAGATTTTCGTTTAGACGAGGTGCGAGGAGGAGCTGAAGCGAGGCAATCACTTCTTATTGCATATCGAGCGTCGACCGATATTACACAAATTGAGCTCGCCGCAAAACTTGGCAAACTAATATCATAATACAGTCAGCTTCTTTCTTAGTTTTTTGAGCACTCCACAAAATATTGACTCTCAAGGTCTATTTATAATCAAATTATGAAGTGCGATTAAGCATTCGCCAAATGGACCGAACATTGAAAGAAATCATTATGAAGAATGTAAGTAAAAACACAAAATCCGAAAAGCCCAAAGAAAAGGCGCACTCTTGGCGACCATGCCCGCTAGGAGAGCATTGGGTCATCACTCACCCCTATCATGTAGGCCCAAGTAAAGCACATCCCGAAGGAAGTATCGCCTCTCAGAGTGGTCATTGCCGAAAAAATCGTACTAGGAAAGATCATCTATATAGGGACGATATTATTGAAATGGCGCAAAGACATTTCGAAAACTTAAGAGGATCTCCAACGGCTAACGATTTAGGGTTTCGCAATAGAGGAAATAAATATGACGAACTTATTCGAGGATGGACTCGATACTGGAACGATATACTCCTCCCCAAAGATCCCCTCGAACCTGATCTCGTCAAAGCATTGATTGCCAGTGAATCCGGCTTCAATCCAAAAGAATGGAACCACCGAAAAGGCGATAACGCAGCCTACGGACTCATGCAGGTATTAAATAAATCAGTCCAGTTACTCAAAAACCCAAAAGAACTCAGAGATCATTTTGTCGATTTGGATAATGACGACATGACTAATCCTAATTTTTCAATTTGCGCCGGAATCCGTTGGCTGTTTCGGAAAAAAGAAATTTTAGAGAAGAAGGTCGGACAGCCGGTTTCGTGGCGTGATGTCGTTGCAGATTATAAGGGTACGGAGCCGAATGATCCGAAATTAATGCCAAGATTTGATGAATACTACCAAAGATTAAAGGAGACAAAAAAATGAATAAAGTCGTCCTGTCATTCATTCTAATTGTCAGTGCGGTTGACTTGGCGAGTGGCGCCGCCATTGAAAAGTTTTCGACAAAACATCCTTATAACCTCTTGACGCCTGGTTACGGAATCGTCACCGAAGATGATTTAGCATACGATAATTACCGACGAGAAATCGGCCCCTATAATCCGGAAAGCTCATTGAGCGAACTCTATTGGCAGTGCTTTCCGACCGATGCCGTAACCGCTGGGTTCAACGCCTGGGTTGGACCGGACGGAATGGGACCCGCTGATGCGACTTATGTCATGTGCACGCTTGATATTTCTGTTCACAAGCATGAAAAAGCGCAAGCCTTTACTGACCGACGGGCCCATCAAATTGATTTTTGCCTTGATTTCGCAAAAGCCTGGAAAAAGCTGACGAAAGATCAAAAATTCGTCTGTCTCGACGGAGAGGGCGGAAGTTATCACAATGAAGATAAGAACATCGGTCGATACAAACTTTGGACGTGGGACAAATTCAAAACAAAAAAAGGCTGTTATTCATTCTTCGCTAGCGAGTGCAACACGTCAGGTTGTGATCGAGGCAAAGGACCTTGTCGGGCAAAATAATTCGCGTGCCGGCATTGATTTTCGCTCTTAAACGTAAAAGTGGACTCTCAGCAACACCCGGTAGTCACTTGCCCTTACCAACACTTTTTATTCGCAACTCAAATTGGGCGGCACGCGCTTTTTCCCTGAGCGACCGTTTTAATGACGGTACATAGTATCTCCATTTGAGAATTAACTGGTAAAACTAAGTTATACTGGGTATAATTTGATGTCGAGGTGTCTTATGCGCACGACTAAAGTAATGGCTTTTTCTGTCCCGCCCGAGTTTGAAGACGAGATTCAAAAACACGCCAAAGCCGAACACAGAACAATTAGTGAATACTTAAGAGAAGCAGTTCGTCAGTATATGGATTTGCGCGAGTTTGAGCAGACGCAAAAAGCCGTTTCAAAGCGACTTAAAAAGAAGGGCCAAAAGCCATCTGATGTCGAAGCCGTTATTTCTCAGTTTCGGAAGCGCCGTTGATCAGAGCAGTCATTGACACCAACATCACTGTTTCGGGACTACTTTTTGGTGGCCTGCCGCTAAAAGTAATTCATGCGGCACTTGCACGCAAATACACATGGGTGACATCTCCGGCCCTTATTAATGAAGTTGAGCGTGTAATGCGCTATAAAAAGTTCGGTCTCACGAACAAAGAAATCCAAGTTTTAACGCAGCCGATTTTCGCCATTTCCGAAGTCGTTGTCCCCCTGGAAACTATTGATGCCATACCAAGATGCCCTGGCGACAATCGAGTTTTGGAGTGTGCCGTCGAAGGCAACTGCGATTTGATTGTAACTGGTGATCGTCAATTTATCGACAAATTATAAGTTCGAGGTGCAGTAGGCGCGCCTATTATTCAGGCTTGCATACCGTCTTTCTAAGCCTCGGGACTTTCGCTTGGCGCCTGATTTTGCTTTTTTAAAAAATGCTGGTTCGGACCTGCAAAAGTTGGTACCCGGGACAGGACTTGAACCTGCACACCTTGCGGCACTAGATCCTAAGTCTAGCGTGTCTGCCATTCCACCACCCGGGCATATAAAATCCGGTCACGACAGATTGTGACCGAAACATGTCTTACAGAAAAATTATTTATTAATCAATTTACGATAATCAGGAGCACGCATTAAGTTCGCGAGCTCTTTTTCAGAATCCATTTCGATGCGGACTAACCAGCCGTCGTTCATAGAGTCGTCGTTGATGACTCCTGGGTCTTCAAGCACGCCTTCGTTCACTTCGACCACGGTTCCTGAAACAGGCGCTACCAGGTCGCTAACGGCCTTTACGCTTTCAACAACACCAAATGGCTCGCCTTGAGTTACTTTTTGTCCGGTTTCCGGAAGCTCGACATACACGATCTCGCCCAGCGAATCTTGCGCAAACTCAGTCACACCGACAGTCACCATATTCTCGTCGACCGAGGCCCACTCATGATCCTTCGTGTAGTAATTCTCTTCTGGAACAACAAAATTTGCCATCTGAACTCCTAAGTTTTCTTTTTCAACGTCAAAGATGTTTCAACGAAAGGCGTTTTCACGACTTCCGCTTTCGCGGCACGTCCGCGAATATCAATAAATAACAATGAACCTATCGTGCTGTTAGCGGCCGTAACATACGCTATTCCGATGTTCTCATTCAAGCTCGGCGAGACAGTTCCACTCGTTACTATTCCGATTTCCTGGTTATTGGCGTCCAGAACCTTGTAATCGTGGCGCCCAATGCCCTTGTCGCGCATTTTAAAGCCCACGAGCTTCGTCTTTAGACCCGCTTCTTTGCCAGCTACCATAGGGGTGCGGCCGATAAAGTCTTTAGCTTCGGGCTTCACGGCCCAACCGAGGCCAGCCTCATACGGATTTGTCGAATCACTCAGTTCTTGTCCGTAAAGACTGTATTTCATTTCGGTTCTTAAGGTATCGCGCGCGCCTAAGCCGATTGGCTTCGCATCTTCTCCGCCCACTTCTAAAAGTCGCTTCCATAGCGCTGCGGTTTCTTCCCACGGCACAAAAATTTCGAACCCATCTTCGCCGGTATATCCCGTGCGAGCGATCAAACATGTTTTGCCATTGAAATCTGCTTTCGCAAATTCAAATGCTTTTAAATTTGTGAGGGAGTTCGAAAAAACCTTTGCCGTCAGTACGACGGCCGTTGGCCCTTGAACCGCGATTTGTCCCCATTTGCTACTCTCGTTGGCAAGGTCCGCTCCGCGATTGTGTGCGACAAACCACGCCCAATCCTTCTCGGTGTTCGCAGCATTCACGCAAACTAAGTAATCATTTTCTTTTTCGAGACAGTAGATGATGAGGTCATCGACGACTCCACCTTTTTCATTCGTAAGAAGTCCGTATTGCGCCTGCCCCGGACCAATTTTCGAAACATCATTGGAAGTGAGAAATTGCAGAGTCTCGAGAGATTTTTTTCCGCGAATACGGATCTCGCCCATGTGCGAAACATCGAACAATCCGGTCTTGCTTCGAACATGCATATGCTCTTCGCGAATGCCGAAATAAACGACCGGCATGTTCCAACCGGCAAATTCAACCATTTTGGCGCCCGAGCGCACATGTTCTTCGAAAAGTGGAGTCTTACTCATAATTTGGAAGGACCGTAGCAAACTTAATGTAGTCAGAAAACCCATGTCCTAGTGCGGTGACCATATTTGTCGAAGCATTTACCTTTCTATAGGAGTTCCAAATCCTTAAGCACCCATAGCCTAGGGGACCTATGGCCTTAGCATTGCTCTAATTGACGACCGGAGAATGATTATGACGGGGCCATTTACACTTAAGTTCGCGACATCTTTTGGGTTTTCAAAAGCGACACGCATATTAGCAGTGTCGGGGCTTCTTATTTTTGTTTCGGCGTGTGCCGGCCAAGAAGCGTATCGCCAACAATCCACTCCTACTGGCGAAGGGCAGCCGACCGGCGCGACCACCGAAGTCTATGACCCAGACACAAATGAAACGAAAAGTGCCGGATATATAGCGGCAGGATCAAAAGACAGTTACGTCCAACTGCAAAACTCCATCGTACCTAATTTAGATAGCGAACTCGCTGCAGCGATCGACGATGTGAGTATCACTCGATTG
>JAYTDP010000143.1:0-5721 GCA_043735865.1 Bdellovibrionales bacterium | reverse complement strand
CTTACAACGAGGGATGTCTAAGCGTTCCGAGCTATTTTGAAATTGTCGAAAGAGCGAATTACATCGAGGTCGATGCGCTTGATCGACACGGCAAGAAATGAACGGTTAAAACTGATGGTCTTTTGGCTATCTGCATTCAACACGAAATAGATCATCTCGACGGCAAACTCTTCATCGACCGCTTGAGTCCGATTAAATCGGCGCGCGTTAAGGCAAAAATCAAGAAATTTGGGTACCCTGACCTAGAAGATGAAGAAGACGAGATGACAGGGTCGACCGACTCGCTTTAGTATTTCGGCAAGTGACAAATACCGCCGGTGCATCCAAAAAATTTCGAACGGTTTTTCTCGGGACCCCTGAGATTGCGCGCAGTTGTTTACATGCCATTTTGAAATGCGATTCTTATGAAGTTGTGGGCGTTGTCAGTCAGCCCGACCGTCCCGCCGGCCGCAAAATGCAGTTGCAGGCCACGCCGGTAAAAAAATTGGCTCTCGAAAATAAAATTGAAGTTATCGCACCTGAAAAAATAAACGCCGAAACAATCGAAAAAATTCGATCTTGGAATGCCGATGTCGCAATCGTCGTCGCCTTTGGGCAGATTTTGCCGCAAGCGTTTCTCGATTTAATGCCTGGTAACGTTGTGAACCTGCATACAAGTCTGCTTCCGCGATGGCGCGGAGCCGCACCCGTCCAGCGCGCAATTATGGCGGGAGACAAAAAGACGGGCGTTTGTTTACAGGTGGTGGTCAAGAAATTGGATGCCGGTGACATCATCGCGTCGTTCGAATCGGCTATCGATGATCGCGTCAATTCACTTGAGTTGCTTGAGCAATTGGGCGCCGCGGGCTCGCGGCTTATCGAATTCGAACTTCCGAAATATTTAAATCGAGGGTTGAGTGCATTTGCCGTGAAGCCCCAAGATGAAGCACTGGTAACGTATGCTCACAAAATCGATAAATCGGAATCTCTTATTGATTGGAATTTAGCGTCTCGGCAAATTCATAATAAAGTACGAGGAATGACTTTGGGCCCCGGCACCTATACGACTTCCAATTCGACTCGATTGAAAATCCACCGAACTGAGATTATAGATGAGGATTCCGAAGGTAGCGGCGGTACTATTACCGGCGCCGATGCGAAGGGAATTGTAATTCAATGTGCGAAAGGCCGACTGCTCGTGACCGAATTACAGCCTGAGGCATCGCCAAGAATGAAAGCTTCAGAATATTTGCTTGGCCATCCGCTAAAAGCTGGAGACCTGCTTGGATAAATTTTTAATAGCTCCTAGTATTTTGTCTGCCGATTTCGCAAAACTTGGCGATGAAATCCGTGCGATCGAGGCGGCCGGCGCCGACTGGGTCCATGTCGATGTCATGGATGGACATTTCGTGCCGAATTTAACCATCGGTCCGCCGGTTGTGAAAAGTTTGCGAGCCGTCACCCAGCTGCCATTCGATGTTCATTTGATGATCGAAAATCCTGACGAATACATTGAGGATTTTGTGAAAGCGGGCGCTGATTATTTGACCGTACATGTTGAAACTTTGCCGGATCCCAAAAAAACTCTTGAGCGAATCCGTGCTCTCGGCGCAAAACCAGGAATCACTTTGAGACCCGCAACGCCGATCGAAGACATTCTGCCGTTTTTAAAATTTGTCGACCTGGTATTAATTATGACCGTTAATCCAGGTTTCAGCGGTCAAAGTTTTATGAGCGAACAAATCGAAAAAATAAAGATGGTTAAAAAAGAATTAGTGAAGATCGGCCATAAGGCATTTATCGAAGTGGACGGCGGCATTAATCCTCAAACTGCAAAGATGTGTCGTGAAGCCGACGTGCTTGTCGCGGGTAATGCTGTATTTAAAACTGGGCAAAATTATGCCGGTGCCATCACCGAATTGAAAAGAGCAAAACATGATTGAAGTGACCGGGCATGACGCCACCATCGAATCTATCGTTCGGGTGGCGCGAGGCGAAAAGGTATTTCTGGGAGCAAAAGCTCGGGAGGTCATGAAAAAATCCCGAGCTTATATCGAAAAAGAAATGACCAACGTTGATGCGATTTACGGCGTTAACACCGGCTTCGGAGCCTTTAGCAAAATTCGAATTTCCAACACCGATATCGTGCAGCTACAAAAAAACCTAATCCGTTCTCATTGCGTTGGAGTCGGCGATCCGTTCTCAAAAGAAGAGACGAGAGCGATTCTATATTTGCGGGCCAATGCTCTTGCGCGTGGCCACAGTGGAATTCGCGTGGAAGTTGTCGAAAAACTAATTGAATTTTTGAACCAAGATTTAATTCCCCTCATCCCTTGTCAGGGGAGCGTGGGTGCGAGCGGCGATCTTGCTCCGCTTGCGCATCTGGCACTTGCGCTCATAGGCGAAGGTGAGTTTCTAGCGGGAAGCAAAGATTTGAAAGCCGCGGGCGTCAAGCCGCTCGAACTTCAGGCGAAAGAAGGATTATCCTTAATTAATGGCTGTCAGGTCATGACGGCGGTAGGTGCGCTTGCGTCAGCAAAAGCCCAGGATCTACTTTGGATTCTCGACCTTTCGGCTGCGATGTCGCTTGAAGCGCTACGCGGTTCGCGCGGGCCGTTTGATCCGCTCATCTCGGCTTCGCGCCCTCACTATGGTGAAGCACAGACCGCTCGCAATATTATTAAGCTGCTTGGACCGTCATCTGAAATCGGCGAGAGCCACCTCGATTGCGATCGTGTGCAGGATGCGTATTCCTTAAGATGTATCCCTGCTGTTCATGGCGCAGTGAAAAGTGCTTTGCGACGCGTGAATGAAACGCTCGTGATCGAAGCCAACTCCAGTACCGACAACCCGCTGGTATTCTCTGATGAAGGAAAAATTCTTTCTTGCGGTAATTTCCATGGCGAGCCGGTTGCGTTCGCGCTCGATTACCTTGCTATCGCGATGACGGCAGTTGGCAGCATTTCGGAATGCCGGATTGAAAAATTAATCAATCCATCGATGAGTGATCTACCTCCATTCCTCGCAGCAAATGGCGGACTCAACTCCGGCATGATGATCGTTCAAGTCGCGGCGGCTGCATTAGTCAGCGAAAATAAAATTTATTCGCATCCGGCATCAGTCGATAGCATTCCGACGTCGGCTGACAAAGAAGATCATGTCAGCATGGGTACCATTGCCGCTCGCAAATTAAAAATGATCATCGATAACGTCGAGAAAATTGCGGCGATGGAGCTTTTGTGTGCGAAACAAGCTCTCGGTTTTTTGCTTCCACTTAAACCAGCTGCGGCCGTGCTCGCGACTTACCAACTTCTTGATCCGGCAGTTCCATTCGCTATCGAAGACCGCGTATTTGCTCGCGACATTGAGCACATCCGCGGCCAAATACGTAGCGGTGAAATTATCGGTACGATTCATAAAAGTGTAGGTAGCCTCGAATGACCACACATAAAGCGCGCCCGGTGAGAGCTCCGATCGGTACAAAATTAAATTGTAAAGGCTGGCTCCAAGAAGCGGCCTATCGCATGATTCAAAACAATCTCGATGCGAATGTGGCAGAGAATCCAGACGAGTTGATTGTCTACGGAGGCCGCGGCAAAGCGGCTCGCAACTGGGAGTGTTTTGATAAAATTCTTTCGGCGCTGAAGACCTTAGAAAATGATGAAACTTTACTTGTTCAGTCGGGCAAACCAATCGGGATTATTAAGACTCATGCCGATGCTCCTCGCGTGTTGATAGCAAATTCAAACTTGGTTGGAAAATGGGCGAACTGGGAACACTTTGATGCTCTAGAGAAAAAAGGTCTCATGATGTATGGCCAGATGACGGCCGGCTCATGGATCTATATTGGCACGCAGGGAATTATTCAGGGAACATACGAAACATTCGTTGAGCTCGGTCGTCGCTATTACCAGGCGGACTTAAAAGGCAAAATTATTTTAACTGCAGGGTTAGGCGGAATGGGCGGGGCTCAGCCACTCGCCGGCGTATTTGCCGGGGCGGTTGTTCTGGCAGTCGAAGCAGATCCGATTCGAATTCAGCGTCGCTTAGAGACTCGATACGTCGATGAGGTTGCGCCGAACTTAGATGTCGCGATTGAGAGAGCGCAAAAATATAAAGTGATGGGGCAGGCTCGATCTATAGCAGTCGAAGGCAACATGGCGACGGTTATTCATGAGCTCAATAAACGTCAATTTGTAGCGGATGTGTTGACCGATCAGACGAGCGCCCACGATCCATTGAGTGGCTACATCCCGGAAGGGTATTCCATTGCAGAGGCCGCTAAGCTTCGTGCGAGTTCGCCCGAAGATTACGTACGCCAGGCCAAGGCTTCCATTGCAAAACATGTTCGCGGAATGCTCGAAATGAAACGCAAAGGTGCAATCACATTTGATTATGGTAATAACATTCGCGCTGAAGCTCTCGGTGAAGGCGTTAAGGATGCGTTCGACATTCCGGGTTTTGTGCCTGAATTTATCCGGCCTTTGTTTTGCCGAGGGAGTGGCCCGTTCCGCTGGGTTGCGCTGTCTGGCGATCCTGCTGATATTAAGGTCACAGACGATGCTTTGAGAAAATTATTTCCGCACAAAAAAGAATTGCTTCGCTGGCTCGACATGGCCGAAGAACGAATAGCATTTCAAGGTTTGCCGGCGCGGATTTGCTGGCTTGAATACGGAGAACGCGCGAAGGCAGGCCTTCTATTCAATCAGCTCGTTGCCGAAGGTAAAGTAAAAGCGCCGATCGTCATCGGCCGAGATCACCTCGACTGCGGATCAGTTGCTTCTCCGAACCGCGAGACGGAAGCAATGAAAGATGGCACAGATGCCGTGGCCGATTGGCCAATTTTAAATGCTCTGGCGAACACTGCATGCGGTGCAACTTGGGTGAGTTTCCATCACGGTGGGGGAGTCGGCATGGGTTACAGTCTCCACGCAGGCCAAGTCATCGTCGCCGACGGAACTAAAGAAGCGGCTGCGCGTCTTGAGCGCGTTCTCACTGCAGATCCCGGCATGGGACTCTTCCGCCATATCGATGCCGGTTACGACGATGCAAAAGAAGTTGCGAAAGAGCGTGGGCTCAACTCCCTATGGCTCTAGCCGCACTCATCGCAGCTCTACTGATTGGGCAGTCGGCGACCGCGCAATCGCTCGCGCAGCCAGAACAATTTATTCCTCAGCCTGCGAGACCCCGACTCGAACTCGGCGCGGCCGCGGGATTTTTTTATTTACCGGATTACCCTGGCGCAGATGAATCCCACATGCGGATTTTACCCGTCCCATTTCTTATTTATCGTGGGGATGTCGTGCGGTCGGACCGCGAGGGCGGAGTCAGGACTCGGTTCTACCGAACAAAAAAATTCGAGGTTGATCTTAGCTTCGACGCCGCTTTTCCGGTTAACTCCGAAGATAATAAAGCACGACAAGGCATGGAAGATCTAAACTGGATCGGCGAAGTCGGACCTCGCTTTATTTATCACGTCTTTCAAACCAATTTATCCAAGTTGGATTTTTATCTGCCGATTCGTGTCGTCGCATCGACTGACTTTACTCGCATCGATAATCGGGGCGCCGTCATAAATCCCGAATTTGCATACCGGCATAGTGCTTTTGCCCGCGATGTTTCGATTGCTGCGTATTTAGGTGTTACGCTCGCCTCCCAACGCCTCATGGACTACTTTTATACAATTGATCCGCAATTTGCCACATCCGTGCGGCCCCAATATCAGGCAAAGGCGGGCGAACT
>JAYTDP010000142.1:0-2367 GCA_043735865.1 Bdellovibrionales bacterium | reverse complement strand
ATTTTTTCAAGTTGCTCGGCCAGCAAATGAACGCCAGGTTTGCTTCCCGCCAAATCCAATTGGCGTAATTCTGCACGCGCCATGCCGAGAATCGAGTTTAGCTCGTCAACCGTCCCGTAACTTTCTAAGCGCTCGTCTGATTTCGAAACCCTCGTCCCGCCTACGAGTGATGTCATCCCTTTGTCGCCTGATCGTGTATAGATTTTAACAGTCATGCATGTTAGTTAATCATACATGATTCCTTTTTTCATCTCGATTCCACATGCTGGCGAAAAGGTCCCGGTCGAAGCCCCGTGGCTTCAAAATCTGAGCGAGCCGGTCTTAATGTGCGATGTTGACCGTTACGTCGATGACCTTTATGCGCCGGTTATCGCGGAACTGAGGATTCCACTCGTTAAGACCGAATGGCACCGGTATGCGATCGATTTGAATCGACTTCCTGACGATGTCGATTCGGATAGCGTTATAGGATCCCCAAACGCATCAGGAACATTCCCGATGGGGCTACATTGGGTCAAGACGACGACCGCTATTCAGCTGATGAAGAAGCCCGTATCAAAAAGCGAGCACGAGACGTTGGTGGCCAAATATTTCCACCCATTTCATAAAAATGTCGAAGCTCAATATAAAGTGTTTCGCGAACTCGGCGTCGAACAGGTTTATCATTTGGACGCGCACAGTATGCCGTCACAAGGAACGGCGGCCCACCGTGATCCCGGGTCCAAGCGCCCTGAAATCGTTGTCAGTGATGTCGATGGCAAAAGTTGTTCGACTCGGTATAAAGATCTCGTGATAGCGGCGTATGAGAAGGCGGGATTTCAGGTGTCCTACAATTGGCCTTACAAGGGGGGTCGCGTGACACAAACGTATGGTCAGCCTCAAAAAGGTCAAAATGCGATTCAAGTTGAACTCAACCGGTCGCTCTATCAGAATGAAGTGTCGAAACAGAAGAACGGCGAAATCTATTCGCAGACCCAGAAGCGCATAGGAGAAGCTGTTCACCATATTTTTGAAAACATCAAAGGCTTGTAAAACGGAATGAACTTAAAAAATTTAAATGACATCTTAGAATCCGTCTTTCGTTTCTTAGCCTCCCTCAAATTAGCCGTCATCATTATCATCTCAATCGCCGTACTTTCGGCGATTGGGACATTCTTAGAGGCGCATTACGATTCAACTTACGCCCAAAAAGTTGTTTACCACTCTCCATACATGTTTTTCGTGTTGGCGCTTTTATGCGTGAATTTAATCAACGTTATGGTGGATCGTTTGCCGTGGAAACCGCACCACGCGGGTTTTATTTTGGCGCACATTGGAATTATCACTTTGATTCTCGGTTCACTTGTCACTCACCTCAAGGGAGTGGACGGAAGCATGCCGATCGGCATGGGCGAACGAAATCGCTATGTCATGCTGCCGAGTACTGAGTTTGCGATTTACTCCTCATTCGGAAGCGGCAACTGGGAAAAAATGTATGGCAATTCGACCGATTTTTTTCTTCACCCGCCGCGAGGGGAAGAAGTAAACTTAAGCGATCATAAAATTAAAATTCTCGACTATTATCTTTACGCGAGGGTCGACGAGAAATTGATCGCTTCAACCGATACAAAAGATACAGCGGCATTTCGGGTGCAGCTACAAAACGACCGCGTCAACATGACTCAATGGATTGTGCGCGACCCAAAGACTTCGCAAGATACCCTAGAGCTGGGCCCCGCCAAGGTCATCGTCACTGAGGGGAAGTACACTTATCAAGGCGGCAACGAACTTGTCCTCCGGCCGGTTCGAGATTCGGTCGACGAAGAATTCGACTACGAAGTTTACACAAAGTCGAAGGGTGGGCAAACGAAACACGGTCGCGCAACGGCAGGCGAAACTGTCGATTTGGGGTGGATGGGTCTTCAGCTCCGAGTTCTGAAATATATGCCGCACGCGCATAACCAAACAAATTATATTAAGCTCGATAGGCCGGTCGGGGAGTCGACAATCTCGGCTCTAAAGGTTTCCTTTGACGGCAAAGAATACTGGCTGGGCCTAAACGCCAACGTCCGAATTTTTACCGACAGCAATGTCTTTTTACTGGGGTATCAGAATCAGCGCCTTGACCTTGGCTTTGACATCGCACTCGATAACTTTACGATTGGACGCTATCAAGGAACGATGCGGGCCGCATCGTACGCAAGTGATGTTTCTTTAGATGAAATTGGCAAACATCACATTTCAATGAACGAGCCGCTCAAGTATCGCGGATTTACTTTTTACCAGGCCAGTTTCGCCGAGGACGCGAACGGAAAGCCGACAACATCTATTTTGTCTGTAAATCGTGATCCGGGCCGCTTTATGAAATATTTAGGTTCGTTTCTTATA
>JAYTDP010000141.1:0-5684 GCA_043735865.1 Bdellovibrionales bacterium | reverse complement strand
TCAACGCGTTTTTGGTCGTGGCCATCTTTAAATCTTGAGATGAGAACATGAAGTTTGTTGTCGAAGATCTGCTTCATGCGGTCGACGGATGAATGGATCAATGCGTGGCCAGACTGATCAGAGGAATTCGGCTGCCCAGAGGAGGATAGATTTTCTAAAAAAGCCCGCTGACATTTAGGTAAATGATCAAAATACGGATGAACAAATGCGAGGAGGTTTTTAAATCCCGGGTAAGAATTGAAACTTTCGAGCTCTTCCAAAGTGAGGAAAGCTTCGCCTTTGGGTTTCCCTTCTTGGCTTTTTGAGAGGATGCGGCACATGACTCCGTAAGCGGCGCGATCGCGCGGTAGCAAAATGAGCGGCGGCGCTTCATGCATCGTCACTTCGCTGCTCGCTAAGAATTTGATCTCAGGAAACTCTTTTGATTTATTGTAGGCCTTAGGCAAGCCGTAAACTCCATTGCGATCATTGATTGCGAGTGCTTTAAGGCCAATAAGTGCTGCGCGCTCGACGAGCTCTTCGGGGTGGCTAGCTCCCGTTAGAAACGAAAAATTGGTTTTGGCGATCAGTTCGGCGTACATAAATCCGCTCTAGTTTAAATTATTCGGCTTAGACAATATTTCGTTTAGTCAAATTACGGCTCAATCAAAAATTCCGTGTAAGTAATAATCTTTCGTTACCGTATCCAAAAAAATCCACAGCTCTTCGCCCGTCGCGACTTCCACGCGAAAATATTCGCGTTCGTTTTGTTCAGTCCACCATGCTCCCGAAAGGCGTTCGAAATCTTTGAGTTCGGTCACGCGCCACTTGCGGTCGCGTAATACAAAATAGCCTCCGCCTGATGCGCCGCCTGACTTTGCGCCTGAGCCACCACTTGATCCACCGCCTGACCCAGAGGCTTCGATGCGAACGATTTTTTGCGGCTTTCGCAGCATGCGTAAGGGTCTTTGCGGCAATGGCGGCTTCTCGTTTTCTTTTGAGCTCGTGGAGTAGAAGCTCGCGGAGTCGAGCGTTTTTCGCCACGAGCCATCCGGCCAATAACTTTCTTGCGGCTGAGCAAGAAAAACGTGAGCGAAGCCCAATTTCTCAGTGAGTCGCGAGACGACGGCATTAAATCCTTCGGTTTCTTCTTCTTTCTTGTTGAAGAAGTCCTTTTGGCGGCCTCGGCTTAAAATTCCGTCTAAAATTTCAAATTCGAGCGATTCAACTGGAGACTCAAGCGGCTCTTTTTGTAAATCGCGTTCGATGCGCTCGCGCAAGATCGGCAAAACTCCAAACACCGACCCTTGCGCAAAAGCGAATTCAAAAATCCACTCTCGAGTCGGTTTTTGCACGGTGGAGTATTTATCGAGATGAATACGGACTCTCACCTGCATCGCTTGCTTGCCCTGGCTAAAAAGCCGGGCGAGTGCGCGGTCGACGATTTTTTTTAGCAAAAACAAAAGAGGTTCGAAATCGCGGATGATCGCGCCCTCACTTAAAGTATCGCTCTCACTTATGCGTTCTTTTGCTTGAAAAAAAGGCCACGCGATATCGCGGACTTGATCGAGGTAGTGGCGGGCATAAATTCCTTCTTTGCCGAAGCGCGAGGCAAGTGCGGTGGCAGGGATTTTTGCGAATTCGTCGAGCCAGTCGATTCCTAAACGTTTCAAATTCAAAATCGGCTTCTCGAGACTGCTTGAGGTGCGAAATGGTGTCGCGTAAATTTGCAAAGCTTCAATGGGCAGCCGTGTGCTTTGAAAAAAGGCGCGGGCCCGAGCGGTGGGGATGTCGTCTCCCACGCCCACTTTGAAATTTTTGATTTCAAAACGCTTCAGGAACGATTGCAATCGGAGAAGCAAAGTTTTTTCCGTGTAGATTTTCCGAATCTTGCCGATCTCAATGAACAGACAGCGATCACCTGTCGCGATTTGCGGACTGAGACGCAAAGACGCTTCGGCGAGACGCTGAAGGAGCTCGTCGTTTTCTTCACTCAATATGACCGCGATGACTTTCATTTTTTGCCTTGGGATTTATTTTAAAATCTCTGTTTCAAAATATGCGCTTCTACTCCATCAGGCGCTCTCTCGGTTTGGAGCCGCAAGTGAATAGGCCAGTGCCCTTGCACTTTGGTGGTGAGCCAAATGACAATGCTGCCGGCACGCTCACTCATGACTTGAACTCGTCTTAAGTTCTTTAAATTGATTTCTTCGGCGTAGATCACAACGATCGGGAATATCTGCGATTTCAAAACTTGCAGTGTCGACCACACAAGCGACTCCCCTGCCTCGATAAATAAAATTTTTTCTAAATCAAGGCCTCGCTGTAAAAATGCGACGGGGAAAACCGAAAATGATTCTTCAATCCACGCGACCCTTTGATCTTTATGTTCCGCCAGGAATTGGCTTACGAATTCGGTTTTGCCGACTCCGGAGATTTCGGTGATGGCGCCTTTTGGCAAACCATGCTCGAGGCCCGGGCAGGTGACGGATTCTTTTTCCGTCACCCGCATCAGGGATTTTAATTCTTCAAAGGAGTATGCTTTCATTATTTCACACGACTTCTATTCCAAACGGCGGATGACGCTGGCGAGTACGCCCAAAATTTTAAATTCGCTCGACTGCTTCACTTTTATGATTTCGTAACGTGGATTCGCAGGGTGGAGTTCTATCTTTTCATTCTTGCGATAGTACTTTTTGATAGTGGCGTCGTTTTCAAAAAGTGCGACGACTGTCTGCCCGTTCGAGGCGTGATGTTGGCGGCGGATGACAACGTAATCTCCATCCATGATGCATTCATCAATCATCGAGTCGCCTTTTACTTTGAGTGCAAAATAATCGTCGGGATTTTTTAAGAGCGAGCGTGGAATATCGATGTACTCGCGATTCTGGACGGCCTCGGTGAATTTACCGGCAGCGACGAGCCCCTCGAGCGGCAGCGACACGAGCTCGCTCGAGTCGCGCGCGTTGCGATCTTGATCGAGCACTTCGAGTGCGCGCTTTTTGCTCTCCCCGAGGGGCGCCCTCAAGTAGCCTTTTTCGGTCAGCTGCGCGACGAACTGCTGAACCGAGGCGATCGCCTTGTATTCGAACTTTTCTTGGATTTCGGCGTAGGTCGGCGCATATCCGTGCTTCTGCGCATACGCCTTTATAAAGTGAAAGACCTTTTGTTCTTTGGGAGTGAGGCTCGGGGTTTGCTGTTTACTCATTGTCGTACCATCCTTGTATGTATTATCTACGTATTTGAGGATATACATGAAATGTACGTATCGTAAAGGGGGATCAAGAATTTCTGACTTTGGTCGGCGTGCGGACACAGGCAGACATGCAAGTAAGTCGCGAACCCGAAAGAGCCACGCGAAGCGCATACTCATGCACACGCTTAACGATTATAACTACTTGATTTCACTCATGGCGCAATGCGACTCCGGCGCCGGAGTAATACGACCAAATTAGGCGTCGAAATGGGGCGTGAAAAATAAAAAAGGTGGAAGCTGTTAAACCGTTCCCGCATCTTGACCCCCTAACGATGCAATCGGCTAGCTTCCACCTGTGGCGCATAAGTACGCGCGCCAGCTCTGGGTTGTACTATTTTAATCAGCACTCCTTAACCAGCGGCGGTCTGAAACCGCATCGCTTTCCATTTATTTAACTGATGTCTCATTTGCTCTTTCAAGCGCATGCTCACTTCACTGAGGCGCGAGCCTTCGGCGACCGCAAAAAATCGGCCGACCACAGAATTGATTTTAATCGTGCCTTTCACTCTTTCATTCTCGCGAACGAAATTCGCACTGACAGCCGAACCATATGGAGCTTCCTCTTGAATCACGTGAAGAACGTCATCCACGTAGGTGCGGGTATATTCTGATGGTTTGAACCCCTGAAATTCTGTTGAGATGTTGTCCATGTTTTCCTCCCTTAAGTGCCTAAACTTTTCTAAATTCCTGAACTCTTCTAAATTCCTGAACCCTCAGTTCGTAAATGGAAGTATGTGCGTCTTCTAAAATTTTGCAATCGGTGGAATTTGTGAATTCGCGTCGCGGAGAATTAAGTGCGCGTGCGCCTTTGCATTTTGGTCATGCTAGATTTTATTAACTCGAACTCGACTTGATTCGCCAATTGGCTTTGTCGCGAGTTTAAAACTTCCACTTATGCCTGCGATAAAGAGGGATTTGGGGCTCCATAAAGTAAAAAACCGCCTGGAGAATGCGGTTTTTCATTACTAAAAAGTAATTTCTCGAATTGCGAAAGCACTTTTGCAGGGTGCGAAAGCGCAGCCTAAGCCGCGCCCACCTATTAGTGTCCGTACACCTTTTTCATCTCGTCAACATGACGAGCTTTCAAGTGACCTTTACGGCTGCACATAAGATCTGTGATATCGAGCTGATATGACGTCATCGCCTGAATGCTGTCATCATAGAATTCAACATAGCAGTCCGGGAAACCCAAATTATGACCGAACTCATGTCGGATCGTCCACTGCACGTCGTACTCAGTGAGTGGAGCATTCCCATCCATAATGATTTCCGATGCGCCTAAGTAAGGTACATGCGGAGTTGTCCCTGGCTCCCAAGTGATACGAATTGCGCTCGCGCTCTTCGCATCGAAATCAACTTTTAAAACGAAGTCTGTTCCGTGCTGCCACTCTTCCTCGATATTTTTCACCAGGAAGTTATTTACCGCCACATCGTTTGTGCGCTCGAAAGGCACGCGAACGTCGGCATCCGCATTCCATTTTACGTCTGGAAATTTCCCATTCGCAGGGATTACCATCATGCCATCCCAAAGCTTCTGTCCCGCTGGTAAATAACGCTGATAAAATTCGCGCGCTTTGCCACCGGCCACCGCTTGGTCCATTGCGGTCGTGCACGACGCATAAGTCGCATTCGTGTTTCCGCACAACATCACGAGCCACGTTTTCATGTTAGCTTGTTCATCAGCAGGCAGAGTTTGAATACTATCAAGTTTTGTCAAAACATCCGGGATACGAGTCATGAAATAGTAACCGCGAACGTCTTCGGCGCGGCGGGCTTTCAATTGGTCGAGCCAAGGCTCCATAAGCAACCAGCGAGCGGCACTCTGATACACCCGATCCGCTTTAAGTCCCCACTCGATATAAGCTTCGTCCGACACGGGCAATGTTGTCGGCAAAGGATCGGTACCAAAAATCACATCAGCCAACGCCTTCGGCATGTTCTTCTGCAAGTTCACGTAATTTTGGAGAATCATTGTCGGGTTGTAAACTTTCGGTGCATCAATCGGAAACCCTTGCTGAGTCGCTTCGTTCGACAATGAAATTGTTTTTGCGCGATTCGCATTGACCAGTTTTAAATAGTCGAGATTGCGTTTACCCATCGCTAAAATATCCGAAAGCGAATTCACCGAGAAAAGCGAGAGGCGCGATTCATTTTTTTCGAGAAGCTGCTGATAAGTCGCACCGTCAGCGCCGATATCGACATGTGTAGCTTTAAAAAAGTCCGATGACATATCGACGGCGGCAAATGCGCCAGACGACAGCCCACATATGGCAGCAACTACTAAAAATAGACGTGAAAACTTCAAACGAACCCCCCGGTTTGTGAATTTTTAAAAGCTAGCATAGGGTCTTCCTAGAATCTAATTTAAAGAATCAAGCATGTGTTGCAACGAGCTAACGTGAATACTTTCATATACTTCGCCTGCGAACTTTGACACTCGAACTCCGCC
>JAYTDP010000140.1:0-1781 GCA_043735865.1 Bdellovibrionales bacterium | reverse complement strand
ACGTAGTGAACGTCATTGGTCGCAACAACCTTGATGCCTTTGTCTCTTCCAACTTGCAGCAAGAAAGGATTGATTTCGTCCCACTCTTTTACGCCAGTGCGATTAAGCTCTAAATAAAAACGATCGCCATAAAGTTTTTTATAAAATTCAATTCGTTCGATGGCGCGGTCAGGGCCCATTTGCCGAAACGTGTATGGGATGTCCCCCATAAAGCCACCCGACAATGCGATAATACCAGCAGAATTTTTCGCTAAAACTTCGTCGTCAATTCGCGGACGATAATAAAAACCCTCTTGGTAACCTGCCGTACTGATCTTGCAGAGAGATTGGTAACCTTCGTGGTTTTGAGCTAATAAAACGATGCGCCGGTTAGGCATTTTTGCAGCTTCAGGGTCTTCGCCTTTTACAAACCGAGTTTTTGGCGCGAGGTACGCATCGAGGCCAAGGATCGGCTTTAACTCCGCCGACTTAGCGGCAAAATAAAACTCGATCGCTCCGAACATATTGCCGTAATCGGTGAGCGCAAGCGCGGGCATACCAAACTCTTTGGCTTTAGCCGCAAGCGCGTCGAATTCGCTCGTCGCTTCAAGAAGCGAATACTGCGAGTGAACATGTAAATGTACGAAACTACTCAAACTACTCAAACTCAAATTTTATTCCCACTCAATCGTGCCTGGTGGCTTACTTGTAACATCGTAAACCACCCGATTGACCCCTTTAACTTCATTCGTTAACCGATTTGAAAGATGACGCAAAAACTGGTGTTCAAACGGATACCAATCTGCCGTCATTCCATCAGTCGCCGTCACCGCCCTGAGGCCGACGACCTTCTCGTAGGTTCTTCCATCCCCTTGGACTCCGACCGTTCGAATCGGCAAAAGAACTGTAAATGCCTGCCAGATTTTCTGATACAGACCGTTCTTTTTTAACTCATCAATGAATATAGCATCGCACTCACGCAAAACATCAAGCGACTCTTTGTCGACCGCGCCTAAAACACGAATCGCTAATCCCGGCCCCGGGAACGGATGCCGCCATAACACATCACGCGGGATTTTAAGCGCTTCACCCAAAGTTCGAACTTCATCTTTAAAGAGCTCTCGTAAAGGCTCGACAAGCTTCAGATTTAAGTCTTTTGGTAATCCGCCGACGTTGTGATGGGACTTGATTGTCACGCTCGCGCCGTTCAAATTGACGCTCTCAATGACGTCAGGATAAAGGGTGCCCTGCGCTAACCACTTTATCGGGAGGTGCTTGGCTGACGCTGCCTTCGTGATGGTTTCGATTTCTTTCTTAAAAACATCAATGAATGCGTGGCCGATAATTTTGCGTTTTTCTTCGGGATCAGACTTTCCGGCGAGGCGGTCCAAAAATAGTTTTTCGGCATCGACCCCTTTCACATTCAGTCCGAGATCAGCGTAGATCTTCAAAACGCCGTCGAATTCATCTTTGCGTAACAAGCCGTTATTCACGAATACACAATGCACTCGAGACGCGCCGAGGGTGTCGGTAAGGAGTTTGCCCACGACCGTCGAGTCGACCCCACCACTGAGCGCGCAAAGAACGCCTTCATTGTCTGGAACCTTCAATCGAATCTCGTCCTGGACGTGCTCGATCATGTCGGCCGTTTTCCAATTCGCGTCGGCTTCGCAAATATCCTGACAGAAAAAGCGTAGGAGCTCGAGACCGTTTTCAGTGTGCTGAACTTCAGGATGAAATTGCACGGCTAAAACTTTTGGTCCGCGAATCGCCGCCGGATGCCCAGAGTCACTCAGAGCGAT
>JAYTDP010000139.1:0-5210 GCA_043735865.1 Bdellovibrionales bacterium | reverse complement strand
GCTAAAACTGCGAAGAAGAAAAATTTATTTGTCATTGTTTTCACCTTTACCTGGTTCGATCGAGACAAGAGATGAGTGAGCGGGGATCAAATACTGCTTTGCGACTCTCATAATATCTTGAGGAGTCACTTTATTGTAGAGCGCGAGATCCTTAAACAAGACCGTATAGTCGTCAAAATAAATTTCATTCAATGCCAGCGCTCGGGCCTTACCCGCAACTGTTTTTAAACCGGCGATATAATCGCGCATAACCTGGTTTTTTGCTTTTTCGAGCTCAAGTGCGGACACTGACTTTGCTTGCGTGACCGCGATCTGCCTTTCAACTTCGGGAAGAAATTGGCTAATTTTTGCCTGCGGTTTGAGAGATGAAGAGACTTGAAACATCCCTCCATACTCGGTGTTCGAGTGACTAACACCTACATTTGAGCCGACTTGGTCCCGGTAAACGAGCGTTTTGTAAAGGCGGCTCGACGAGCCTTCGCCAAGAATATTTGCTAGAAGGTCCAGGGCATAAGTGTCAGGGTGGCCTACACTCGGAGTCGTATAAGTGAGAGTCACCGTCACATTCTGTACGTTCTTTTTGATACTTTCGATGCGACGTTTGCTCTGCTCTTCTTCGGGCACGATTTCAGTTTTCGGCACTGGCTGTGACGGGATATTTCCATAATAACTTTCAACCCACTTGCGCGCTTCTTTCGGATCGAAAGATCCGGCTATCACAACCACTGCGTTGTTCGGCGCATAGTGCAAACGGTAGAAGTTTTTCAGTTCAGCCGTTGAAGTTGCGTTGAGATCCTCCATGTAACCGATCACAGGCCAACGATACTGACTTGTTTTGTAAACCGTTTTAAATAGGAGTTCATTGAGCGCACCGAAGATGTCATTTTCGTAGCGCATACGACGCTCTTCTTTTACAACTTCGCGTTCGCTCGCGATTTCGTCGTCATTAAATAACAAATTGTGCATTCGGTCTGACTCAATATCGATGACGAGTTTTAACTTATCGCTCGGCAGGTACGTGTAGTAACCGGTGTAGTCGCGCGTGGTGAATGCATTGTTAGCGCCGCCGTTGCCGTGAATAATATCTTCGTAAACTTTGCCAGGATATTTAGGTGTTCCTTTAAACATGAGATGTTCGAAAAAATGCGCGAGTCCAGTGCGCCCTTCTTTCTCGTCAACCGATCCAACCTTGAACCATTGGTTATAAACAATAACCGGAATCGTGTTGTCGACGTGCAAAAGGACTCGTAAACCGTTTTTAAGCGTAAACTTTTCGACAATCAAATTTCTTCGAAGCTGAGTTTCAAAATCTGCTTGTTTGGCTTCAATCGTGGGTTCGGCGTGGGCCGGACTAAAAGAAAGCAAAAGAAGACACAGTAGAACTTTACGCATATTTACCTCGCGCGATGAGTTCTACTATTTTTTACTGTACTTGGAACTTTGTGAAGTAAACGTTTTTGACTACGCCGCGATGTAATAGATCGTTCAGGTGGGCTGATATCTCATTTTTCAAGCGGAGCTTGCCTTGTACCGGTTCTAAATCTTCAAGACGCTTACCATTTAAAATGCGCATTACAGCATCACGTGCTTGAGCATCCTGGTGAAAGAGCTCTTCGAATCCTTCTTGGCTGTACATTTCGATATTCACTTCGAGACGCACGAACTGACGCGGTAAACCGACCAAATTCGTATTGAAGGTTTCCATGGTGTACATAATGGGTTCAGCTTGGAGCTGGGCACGCATGCGTTCAAAAGAGTCGCTTAATTCCTTTTCAGACGCGACTTTCGGCGTGAACCCAAGCGTAGCAGCATAAGTCGCATAGGCGCCGGTCCCCACAACCGCAAAGTTCACGGCGATGAAAACAAATCCCAGGATTTTTTTGATGTTAATTCCTGGTTTTTCGACTGCAGCTTCTTGGCTTGCCATAAGACCTTCTTTATACTGTTTTAATCGGTTCACGGGGCGAAAGTCTTGAGGCATTTACAGGAGCATCGTGTTTTCTCATCTTAATTCATCGAGCAGAAAAAACGAGTTCGGCATTTTTTGTCGAACCTTTTTACTCTTCTTAGGGGCAGCGCTCTTTATTTCGTTTACGGCGTCTTTGTCTCAAGCTGAGACATCCGAAAAAGTAATGGCCGACCCCGTAGCCGTGACTCCACTTTCTGGCTTGGTCCCCGACAATTTGATCATGATGGGAGACGGCCAAGCTTTCTCTGAATACGCAATCGTTGCCGACAAATCCAAGCGCACTCTCACTTTATGGAAAAACGTGAATGGCAAAACCGAATTGGTTGCCGCCCACCCGATGGATATCGGCAAAAATGACGGCGATAAGTCATCAAGCGGTGACGCGAGAACGCCGGAAGGAATTTATTTTCCGCAAGAAATGCGAGACGGCGCTCGCCTCAATTATGACCTTTATGGCAAACGCATTTTTACTCTCGACTATCCGAATTTTTTTGACCGCTTCGCAAATAAGACCGGTTATGGAATTTGGCTTCACGCTGTCCCCGACTCGAAATCGCTGATGCGGGGATCTCGTGGCTGCGTCGTCGTTCGAAACGATATCATCACAAAGTTAACTCCATTTATTTCGCTCAAAAAAACCCCCGTCATTATCGCCGGTGATGTCGATTATGTGAACCCAGAGGGAATGGCCGATCACCAGGTGGAAATTTTAAAGTGGATTGAGAAATGGCGAAACGCGTGGCAGTCGAAAGATATCGAGTCTTATATCGGTATGTATCATCCCGATTTCAAAAGCCAGCACATGAACCGAGATCAGTGGAAACGTTATAAATCCAATTTGAACACGGCCTACAAAACGATCTCAGTCAGTGTTTCGAAGCCGGTATTTTTCACTCGGAAAGATGAGGCGATTCTTAATTTTATGCAGGCTTATGAATCGTCCGGAAAAAAAGACTTCGGCCGTAAAACCTTGTACTTAAAAAAAGACGCCAAGCTTGGATACACGATTTTGGGCGAAGAATGGGCACCAGAAGAGGGGTTGCTAGAAAATCCAATCGCCGGAACATTACCTCCTAAAATTGAAGAAAATTTGGCGCAGAAAACGGCTCTAAAAAAAGAGCAATCGGCAAAGCCGGAACAGAAGTCGGTTGAAAACTAAAAAGGTGCCATGCGAAACGTACTAGTCTTCCAGCATGTAGCTCACGAAATACTTGGCACCCTGAATCCCCTTTTAAAAAAACAAGGCCTACGCATTCGCTACGTGAACTTCGAGCGCGACCCCCACGCTGAGCCCGATCTTGAGGGTTATAATGGGCTCATCGTGCTGGGTGGGCCCATGGGAGTGTATGAAAGTGACAAACACCCTCACCTTTTGCGTGAGATGAAGGTGATCGAACAGGCGATGAAAAAGAATATCCCCGTCCTCGGAATTTGCTTAGGCGCTCAAATGATCGCGAGCGTTTTGAAGGCCGACGTAAAACCACATCATAAAAAAGAAATCGGCTGGAGCGAAATCAATGTGACCTCTCACGGGCGTGAGGATCGACTCCTTTCCCATTTTCAAAAAAGCGAAAAAGTCTTCCAGCTCCACGGCGATTCTTTTGACGTGCCGAAGTCGGCCGTCCACTTAGCGTCGTCGCCCGTTTGCGAAGGCCAAGCCTTTCGCTATCAACAAAAAGTATACGGTCTTCAATTTCATCTCGAAGTCGATGAAACAATGATTTTAAGATGGCTGACTCTGAGAGCCGTGAAAGACGAAATAAAAAAATACTTTGGTGATATGCCGAGTGACCAAATCATTACCGACACCGGCGCGCACATTATGCGATCGCTCGACTTAAGCATTCAAACATTTCAGAAATTTGTAGATTTATTCGGTTTGCCCGAAAGACCCGTGCGTGTCGGGTCGGGACATAGATAATTAGGGTCTACTGATTATCGAGGGCGTCTTGCATGTCATCGCTGTCAACGTCGACAGAGAATGATTCAGAGTTCGAAGCTTGATCTGGCAATGAAGCTAGGTTTTGAGCCACTTCTTTTTCAGTGATAGTACGAGTGCGGACATTGAGTTCAACCATTCGCACATCAAATTTCAATTTGTCGAGGCCGCCACGAAGGTTCATTTTAACTCCTAATTCCAGTACTTTGGTTTCTTATTGCCGTCATTGTCTACCACCAATTTAAGGCGGCGTCCACGGGTCTCGGTACCACGGCGAACAAGATATTCTCGGATTTTAGGAGTCGCCTTCAAGATCAAATACCCGGTCACAAAACCGCCCAAGTGGGCCAAGTTCGACGCCTCATTCGAAAAACCCTGGCCGATCAGGTTGAACACCTCAATACCGCCGAGAATCATAACGAAATAGCGCGCTTTCATCGGGAATAGCATGAAAAAAAGTACCGTCCGCTCGCCAAAGAGCATCCCGTAGGCCACAAGAAGCCCAAATATCGCACCCGAAGCTCCCACCACCGGGTAAAGGAGCGGGCTCATATTCGAAGAGATTAAGTAATAGACCGTGACGCCAAGAAGGTAGATCAGCCCCGCTCCAAAACCGCATGCAAGGTAATAAAACAGGAAAAACTTTTTTCCCCAAAACTGTTCAAGTTCGGACCCCAGCCACCACAAAAGAAGCATGTTGAAGACGATGTGAAAGACATTTTCTGAATGTATAAAAATATAGGTAAACGGCTGCCAAACCCAAAAATGGGTAATGACTTTAAAAGGCACGAGCCCGAACCACTCGTATATCGATGTCGTTTTTAAAACGAAATTTTGCAAAACCATGACGAAGATGAACCAGATGGCCACGTTTACGATGACTAATTTCTTAACGGTGGGAGTGATCGGCTGCACGCCGTGTTGGAAATCGCCGCCTCTCATTTCAATGCTCCTTTATCCTGTTGACTGAGCTCGAGAAGAACTCCGCCCGTCGACGATGGGTGGATAAACGCCACCCAGCAATCATGAGCGCCCCTGAAGGGCTCTTCATTTATCAACTTGTACCCGGCCAATTTCAAATTCGCCAACGCCTTTTTGACATCTTTCACTCGTAAACAAATATGGTGAATGCCCGGGCCGCGTTTGTCGATGAATTTCGCTACGGCACTTTCGGGTGAAGTGGGTTCGAGCAATTCGACTTTTGAATCGTTGCCTAAGTAAAACATTTCGACTTTTACTTTTTCTCGTTCGACAACTTCGACTTTGGATTCTCTAAGCCCCATTGTTTCGTAAAACTTGCGG
>JAYTDP010000138.1:0-6889 GCA_043735865.1 Bdellovibrionales bacterium | reverse complement strand
CGGCTCAGAACCCAAAGGCTAAAAACAACCCCCCACAAGGAGACGCCAGATAAAACCGTTCAATCCACCGCCAAGAGGCCCTAAGGGACCACGAGCCGGACAAAAACGAGGAGATGGATTAAGAGTGAACCGCGAAATTTTCGCGCCCGAAGTTCGTGTCATTGACGACGGCGGAGCTATGCTCGGTGTTTTCACTGTGCCGCAAGCGATACGCTTAGCGGAAGACCGTGGACTCGATCTAATCGAAATTTCGCCTCAGGCGAATCCTCCCACTTGCAAAATCATGGATTACGGCAAATGGAAATACGAGAAGAAGAAGGCCGCAGGGGTCGCTCGTAAAAACCAAGTCATTGTCGACATTAAAGAAGTTCAAATTCGTCCGCGTACCGATGAGCACGATATGATGACGAAGCTTCGTCACGCTCGTCGTTTCATCCTCGATGGCGATAAAGTGAAAGTGACTTTGCGATTTAGCGGTCGTGAAATGGCATACCAAGAAGAGGGTATGACTGTTCTCAAAAAATTCACCGAGCTCATGCTCGAAGTTGCATTGGTCGAGTCGCCTCCGAAAAAAGAAGGCCGCCAAGTTTTCGTTCTTTACGCTCCAGATCCACTCAAGGTGAAAGAAGTGAAGAAAAAAGAAGAAGCAGCTGAAAAAGCAAATCCAGGCGCTGCTCAAAAGCAAAAAGCGAAAGATGAAGAGCACATGAAAAAAGAAGCCGCTAAAACGGCCGCCTCTAAAGAAGAAGTGGACGCATAATGGCTGCCTCAGATTTGGACTCGAATCAGATTTATCGCTCGGGGAGTCCACTGACTCTGCGAGCTGTTCTCATTGTAATGGTGACGGCGGGTCTGCTTTATACGCTCGCTTCAATGTTTAAGCCTTAGTTGTTCGGCGTCAGTTTAAATCGCTGAATTTTGAATCAACTCGGCAAATGTTGAAAAATTCGACATCGCCTTACCAAAACCGGCAAGTTTAGCCCGATCAAATCTATTCGTTCTCAAGTCAAACCTGTTCCATTTGCGCGGAATCGTATTTGAATAGATAATCAGTATGAAAAGTCTCGCCCTCGCCACCTTAATATTTGTCTGCCTGTCGAGCATAAGCCAAGCCGCAAATTGGCTTACGCAAGCGCAAAATCAGGCGGTCCTAAAAGCTAACCAGCACGGTCTGCCAATGAACCGTATCGATATTGAGATCGATGGAATTGAGCGGTCCATTTTGATTTTAGGTGAAACGCACGTAAAGCCAGCCGATACCCAAAAGCACGAATTAGATTTAATTTCAGCTTTCGATTTCCGAATGATCGAGGGCTATAGCGATAGCGGAAAAGAACCCACCCTCAAAGAAAAAGCCCTCATGGCATTTATCGGATTTATGTATCCGCTCATGCGCCACTTTCAGAAAGAGGGTCAGCCAAGTACTCTCGGTCGAACGTTTGAACACGGCTTTTATCGTCATAATAATGGATGGCTATATTACAACCGTTGTTATGTAGGCCGCGCGAGCGAAAACGGCTTTTATTTTAATCGGTCGAATAATGAGATCATTTTGAATGGTTTGAATCCTGCCGATCGCCAGAAGTACCAAGAAAAGTTATTCCAGATTGGGAGGGGCTCAATTGAAGCCCGTAGAGCCACAAATGCTGATCATCTCGTAAACGGCAACAGCGGCACTTCATGCTCTGCTGAGTCGGCCGAATCACAATTCAGCAATTTTGTGACCTATGCGATTGAGGTCGGTGACTTGGCGAAGTGGCGTCGTGATAATATTTGCGGGGACTTGGTCTGCCTTTATTCCCGTGACGGCAAGCCGAGCAGCCGAGAGCTTCGGATGGCCGAAAATATAGCCTTAACCCTCAAAGGTTCGCCTAGGCAGCAAACGGCTCTTATCTTGGTTGGGGAGGCCCATATTGCCGGCCTTACCTTCCTGCTTTCGAATTGGTCTGAAAAGCAGCATTACTATTCGCACTAACTCAGATTTATCCTTCCAAAATTCACATCAAAACCCTTGGCTTACGCAGCCAGCCACGCTATAAAAACACCACTAAAAACCATTGAGGATGGCCCCAAAAGCACGTTGATCATATCGATCCGTCGCCGCCTCAAAAGAGAAGGAAACATGAAACAGAAAACCCATAGCGGGGCGAAGAAACGCTTACGCATGACTGGTGGCGGAAAAGTAAAACGCCGCAAAGCAGGTATGCGCCACTTGCTTGAGAACAAAGGTTCGGGCCGCAAACGCCAATTAGGCATGATGGTCTACGTACACTCTGCGAGCGAGTATCAAGTCGAACGACTTCTTCCTCACGATTAATTTTAACTTTTCATAACTTATAAAGGACTAATAAAATGCGTGTAACACGTGGTGTGAAGGCGAGACGTCGCCGTAATAAGGTACTCAAACGAGCTTCTGGTTTCTATTCAGCTAATTCGCGATCTTTTTCTCATGCAACGGAAAAAGTCGATCGCGCAATGGCGTACATGTACCGCGATCGCAAGGTGCGCAAACGCGAAATGCGCGCACTCTGGACTCAACGTATTAATGCGGCTGCAAGATTGAGCGGAACGACATACAGCAAATTGATTGGTGCATTGAATGCATCGAAACTTGAGCTCGACCGTAAAGTT
Organism: Bdellovibrionales bacterium; assembly: GCA_043735865.1. Lineage (GTDB taxonomy): Bacteria > Bdellovibrionota > Bdellovibrionia > Bdellovibrionales > UBA1609 > CAYHVK01. The sequence continues at coordinate 4,258 of JAYTDP010000138.1, read as the reverse complement.
TTGGCTGATCTGGCCGTTCATGATGCTGCGGGTTTCGCTTCAATCGTGAAGCAATTAAAACTGGGCGACGCACAAGCTTAAATCTAGAAGGCCTTGGAAACGGGGCCTTTCTTTTTGGGTGAAATCTTTAGAAGGTCAAAACCCATTCCATATAAAGAAGACGATGGCTGAAACTCTTGAAGCGTTTCAAAAAAGAAAACAAGACCACATTTCGTTGGCTCTCGACGCCTCAAATGAAGCCATTGGTGGTTCTGGTCTTGATCGGATCGATCTGATTCACGAAGCTCTTCCCGAGCTTGATTTTGAAGAAGTCTCTCTCAAATCTCAAATTTTAGGTTTTGAAGTTGAAAAGCCGCTCATCATTAGTTCGATGACGGCGGGTCATGTGGACTCCATTGATTTAAATCAGCGACTCGCTCGTGTTGCCCAACAAAAGGGTTGGCTCATGGGAGTTGGCTCGCAACGCCGCGAGCTTTACGATAGCTTGGCTTTAAATGAATGGAAATCTGTACGTAAAGCAGCGCCCAAAGTGCGATTGCTCGGTAACCTTGGACTTTCACAGCTCATTCAAACGACCACTGACAAAGTAAAAGAACTTGTCGACGGACTCGAAGCGACTGCGATGATCATTCATCTTAATCCCTTACAAGAATGTTTTCAGCCCGAAGGAACTCCACATTTTAAAGGCGGATTAAAAGCGATCGAGCGTTTGGCTCGCGAACTTGCCGGTACACCGATTATAGTGAAAGAAACCGGCTGCGGTTTTTCTGAAACGGCGCTTAAGCGACTCAAAGATGTTGGAATTCGCGCTGTCGACTTAAGCGGATTCGGCGGCACTCATTGGGGGCGTATCGAAGGGCAACGCGCATCTGTCGGTTCGACTGACACGGGTGTGACCTCGCAAACCAAAGCGGCTGCAGCCGAGACTTTCAAAAACTGGGGTATATCGACGGCTGAGTCGATGACGAATGCTTTAAATGTACATCCGAATTACGAAGTTTGGGCGAGCGGCGGAGTTCGCAGTGGGCTCGATGCCGCACGACTTTTCGCAATGGGCGCGAAGTGTGTTGGGTTTGCGAAACCGATTCTGCAAGCGGCGTTGCTTGGTGATGATGAGTTGGCGAAACGAATCGACACGATTGAATACGAATTAAAAGTAGCCTTGTTTTGCACGGGATCAAAAAATATCGATCTCTTGCGAGCTAAGAAAGTATGGAAGTGGCGAAGTCTTTAGGCCCATTAGAAGAACAATATCGAGACCTGTTTCAGGGTTTCTCGAAATTGAATCGCGAAGAGCGACTTCTTCGTCTTGAATTGATGGGCGCTTTAGATTCAGACGATGTTGAGTACCTCCTCCGCAATACCCCGCTCCAAACCGAGCTCGCCGAAAACTTTATCGAAAACGTAATCGGATATTTTCAGATGCCTATGGGTGTCGCGGCCAATTTCGTTATCGACAATAAGCCGTACGCGATCCCGATGGCGGTCGAAGAGACTTCGATTATCGCGGCTGCAAGTAAAACGGCGAAGTGGATTCGCGAAAATGGCGAGATCCGAACTGAAACTATCGGGCGCGATATTATCGGGCAAATTCAAATCGCAAAAGCTCGCGATTACGATGCGTTAGTAAAATATGTTTCAGAGAATTCCGAACGATTAGTGAATCTCGCCAACCGCGATGTTGCTTTCGGGCTTGTCGCCCGTGGCGGTGGCGTTCGCGGTTTACAATTGCGCAAGATTGATCGCCCTGACGGCGCCATTATGGCGGTTATTCATGTTTTAGCAGATACATGCGAGGCGATGGGCGCGAATATCGTCAATCAAGTTTGCGAGTATTTAAAGGGGCCGATCGAGGTCGACACACACGAAAAAGTGACGATGTGTATACTCTCGAACTTAGTCGATACTAAATTAACCAGATCACACGTGATAATGCGTCTTGATGATGTGGAACTCATGAAGCGTATCGAAGAAGCTTCACTCTTTGCCCAGCTGGATCCGTACCGGGCTGCGACCAACAATAAAGGCGTTTTGAACGGCATTGACCCGATTTTAATTGCGACTGGCAATGACTGGCGCGCCGTTGAGGCGGGCATTCATTCCTATGCGGCTCGTGATGGGCAATATCGTTCCATTACGAAATGGTATGTTCAGGACAACGAACTCCACGGAGAATTCGAAGCACCGGTCATTTTGGGCATTGTTGGTGGAGTCACCAAGCTTCATCCACTGGCCGGAATCGCTCTTAGAATGATGGCGGTCGAATCAGCAGACGAGCTCGCGCGGGTTTGCGCCACTGTGGGCCTCGTGCAAAATTTAGGGGCTTTGCGTGCACTCACCACGGTGGGAATTATCGAAGGGCACATGAAACTCCACATTAAAAATCTGACTCTCGGTGCCGGTGCTGAAGGTCACGAGATTCCTTACGTTCAAAAACGGCTCGAAGAAATCTTGGCGCTTACGAAACGAATTACGCTTTCGAATGCGATGGAAGCATTAAAAGAATTCCGCGCGCGGCCGAAACAACCGAGGGATTTGGACGTATGAAAATACGATTAACGGCTCCGAGTAAGACTTTTTTGATGGGCGAGTACTCTGTACTTCAGGGTGGCCAAGCACTTTTGTTGGCAACGAAGCCTCGGTTTACTTTACAGGCAAATGCCAAGGGAAACGGGAAAGTAGAAGGCATTAATCCTGCGAGCCCGGCCGGCCGATTTTTGCAGGAAAACCATCTGTTCTCGAAATGGGATATCACCTTTTCAGACCCGCACGATTCGCTCGGCGGATTCGGTGCCTCGAGCGCTCAATTTTTACTTTTATTTTGTCTTAATGAAATGATTGAGATGGGCGAGTTTTTAGCTACAGAGCCGCACGAGAGCCCACTGTTCTCTTTAAAGCCGGGATTCTTGAACAAGATGTGGCAAGACTATCGTGATTACTCGGATGGCGTGAGTCAGCCGCCGAGCGGAGCTGATGTCATGTCTCAATTGGTTGGTGGAGTGAGTGAAGTTCAGCTGGGCGATATTGCTGTCCGCGCTCGCGAATGGGTTTTTAAGGATTACGATTTTATTCTCGCGCGTACCGGGAACAAATTAGCGACGCATTCTCATTTGCGTTCGCTCAAAGATTTCGACCCTCGCGATTTAAAGACCGCTTTTAGCCTCGGGTATGCCGCATTTGAAAATGGATCGGGCGAACAACTTGCCTCGGCAGTTCAGGCGTACCATCGTGCATTGTCTGCCCACGGATTCGTATCTTCCGCGACGGCGGAATTTGTCGACACTTTGAATTCGACCGAAGTCGTGTCCGCGGTAAAAGGATGCGGTGCCATGGGTGCCGACGTGCTTTTTGTCATGTTCAAAAAAGAAAATGAGGCGATCGTTCGTGACCGTCTTAATATTTTAGGGCTGCGCGCGGTTGCGACCTCGAAAGATATCTGCCACGGTATTCGTATTCATGTGGAGTCAAAACGTAAGCCTTCGGCGCGCGGGCTCGAGCTGTGAGCCTGAGCGACGCTGAAGCTCCTTCAAATATCGCGCTGATTAAATACATGGGGAAAGTCGAATCGAATGACCCCGCTCTCAAGAATATTCCCACCAATCCGTCGCTGTCTGTGACATTGCCTCACTTGCGAAGTCGAGTCGAAATTCGTCCTTCAAAAACGGATAAGGACACTTGGATTCCTCTCGTAAAAGACGGATGGATTCCTTTTGAGATGAGTGAAAAAGGTGTTGAGCGCTTTATCAATCACTTTCAATTTTTAAAAAAGACTTGGAACATCACCGGCGCCTACGAAATTTCATCGGCAAATAATTTTCCGTCGGACTGCGGACTCGCGAGCTCCGCTTCAAGTTTCGCCGCATTGACTGTTGCTTCTTCTGATCTCGCAACTCAATTAAATCCGGATCAACACGTTTTGTGGCGAGATATTGCCGACGCCAGCCGTAAGGGTTCGGGCTCGAGCATTCGCTCATTCTACGGACCATACAGCGTATGGGATGAAGAGGGCGCGGACGAGCTCGACTTGCCGATCGAAATGTTTCATCAAGCAGTAATCGTCGAAGATTCAAAAAAATTGGTATCGTCGTCAGAAGCGCACAAGCGAGTCGTGACATCTCCACTTTTTGCCGGAAGAACTGACCGCACTTTGAATCGTCTTGAAAAGCTGATTGATGCGCTTCAGGGACTCAAATGGAAGTCCGCGTACGAGATCTGCCGCGATGAATTTCTTGATATGCATTCGTTATTTTCGACTTCG
>JAYTDP010000137.1:0-5267 GCA_043735865.1 Bdellovibrionales bacterium | reverse complement strand
CGTCACTGTGGAGTGTCAGCATGACTTCATTTAGCAAATGCTCTAAAGATCTCACCAATTTAACTCGTATTGTCCCCGCGGCCTCTTTCAGTTGGTCTTCAATGGCGCGCGACACGAACCCGCCTGTGTAAACGAGGATTGTCCGATGATAAGTCGGGCGCTCACTGCTTATCCGCTCTAGTAACTCAACCGCTGAAATATCTGGCGTGGTGACATCTATAATAACGCATTCGAAATTATTTTCTTTGAAAAGTACAAAGCCATCCTTGGTTGATGCCGTGGCTAAAACCTCGGTATCTTCGCCGGCAATAAGCTGCGAAATTGAAGTTCGCTGACCCTCGTCACTAGCTAGGATAAGTACGCGACTGATTTTTGTTTGCAACTTAGCCTTAAACTTCTCAAATACTTTTATCACGTCGTCGTGTTTTACGGGCTTGAGCAAGAAACCTATCGCGCCCATCTCGAGTGACGCTTTGGCATAATCTACGATTGAAATGACTTGCACGGGGACGTGCCGGGTTTTTGCATTCTCTTTCAGTCTATCGAGTACCGTAAGGCCGAGATGATCGGGAAGCTTCATGTCGAGGATAATTGCGCTTGGGTTATACTCGAGAGCAATTGCAAAACCTTCGTCTGCGCCCTGTGCAACCAGGCATTTAAATTTCATTTGGTGTGCGATATCAAAAAGTATTTTGGCGAACCCAAGATCATCTTCAATCACCAAAACTGTCCGGTCGCCTATCTCCAAACTGCCACGGTCGTCAGGAAAAAATGAACTCACCTTCGGATGGTTCAAAAGATTCGCCTTCTCCTTGCTAAAGAACTTCTCTGCCGCGTAGTCATGTTTTGGTCCTGTTTCACTGAAGGTTTCCGGAAGAATTAAAGTAAACCGGCTGCCTTCTCCGACAACACTTTGAACTTCAATGCTTCCGCCTAAGAGCTTTGCGAGATCCCTCGAAATAGAAAGTCCAAGTCCAGTGCCCCCATACTTGCGGTTCGTTGTGCCATCGGCCTGACGGAAGGCTTCAAAGATGATGGCCTGCTGATCTTTAGGAATACCGATACCTGTATCGCTGACTTCAAAAGCAACTTTGCCTTCCAAGGGGCAGAACAATCTGATTTTAACAGACCCGGTCTCGGTAAACTTCAGGGCATTCGATATTAGATTTTTTAAAATCTGGTCGAGCCGTTGGCGGTCGGTAACGAATGCATGCGGCATGGTATCGTCGTGAGTGACTTCGAAAACCAATTTCTTTTCTTGCGCCAGCGATTGGAAAGTTTGTTTAAGTCCTTGAATGACCTTAAAGACCGGAACTTTTTCAGCGCGGATATCGAGTTTTCCGGCTTCTACTTTTGAGAGATCAAGAATGTCATTGATGAGATTGAGCAAATCATTGCCGGACGAATAAATTGAAGCCGCATATTGAATCTGCTCTTCAGTTAAATTGTCTTTCACATTGTCCATCAAGAGTTTCGCCAAAATTAAGGAGCTATTCAGTGGTGTTCTCAGCTCATGAGACATGTTAGCCAAAAACTCTGTTTTGTATTGGCTTGCCCTTTGAACTTCTGTGGCTTTTTCTTCTAATAAAACTTGAGCTTTGTTTAGGGCTTCATTTTGAACTTGTACTTTCTTTCGCACGTCTGAGGTGTTAATCGCGATTCCGATATTCTCAGACACGTGACCTAAAAACGCTCTTTGATGTTCGGTAAAAGGATGAAGCGACCCGAGTTCAATGACGCCAGTGACTTTGTTTTCATACAAGATCGGACAGATTAAAAGCGAGCGGGGAACCATCTGGCCCAGTGCGGATTCAATTTTATTAAAATAAGTTGGCGGGACATCATTTAGAAGCAAAGCTTTTTTTTCAAGAGCCACTTGTCCGACCAGCCCCTCGCCAAATGCGATTGTCCTGTCGGGGCTTTTATTATTCGAAAGCGCGTAGCCACTCACCATTTGAATTTGTTTATCGTCAGAGACTACGTAAAACGCGCCCACTTGTGCATTGGTAAACGGCACCAAATGGCTCAAAATACTTTGTCCGAGTTTTGAAATAATCTGCTCGCCGCGCATTCGCTCAGAAAGTGCGATTTGGCCTTCGCGCAAGTAATCCAGCTCGCGAAATTTCTCTCGAAGCGATGCTTCTGATTGCTTTCTCTCAGTAATATCGCGTTCGGTTGTCGCGATACCCGTCAATTTGCCTTTATCATCAGTTAGCTTGGTGTTGGTCAGCCAAACGTCAATAATTCGGCCGTCTTTGTGTTTGCGCTTGGTTTCTAAATTGGTGACGAGCTCGCCTCGTTTTAGCGAAGCCAAGAAGCCGCGTGCTTCTTCGTGATATTCTTTCGGAACCGTATCGACGATGTTCATACTGAGCGCTTCAGCTTGAGAGTAGCCATAAATAATTTCGGCACCGCGATTCCACGCTAAAATATTTCCTTCGAGATCTTGAAAGGTGATGGCATCGTTGGAATCCTGAATAACGGTAGCCATTCGACGAAACTTTTCGAGCGAGCCCATGCGCTCCGAAATGTCGCGCTCGGTTGTCGCAATACCAGTCAGGTTGCCTTTATCATCTGTCAATTTTGTATTGGTCAGCCAGACGTCGATAATCCGGCCGTCTTTATGCTTACGTTTGGTTTCTAAGTTGGGGACAAGCTCACCTTGCTCTAATGACGACAAAAACCCGCGCGCTTCTTCTTGATATTCTTTCGGAACGGTGTCGACGATGTTCATGCTGAGTGCCTCAGCTTCTGGGTAGCCGTACATGATCTCAGCCCCACGATTCCAGGCGAGAATATTGCCATTTAAATCCTGAAATGTAATAGCGTCATTCGAGTCCTGAATGACCGTGGCCATTCGGCGGAACTTTTCAAGAGTTTTGGTCTGAATCGTAATATCGCGTTCGGTCGTCGCAATTCCGGTCAGGTTGCCTTTATCATCGGTCAATTTGGTATTGGTCAGCCAAACGTCGATAATCCGGCCGTCTTTATGTTTGCGCTTAGTTTCTAAATTGGTAACAAGTTCGCCACGTTTTAAAGACGCGAGAAAGCCGCGGGCTTCTTCTTGATATTCTTTCGGAACGGTATCAACAATATTCATGTTGAGGGCTTCGGCTTGCGAATATCCGTAGATAATTTCGGCGCCTTGATTCCAGGCTAAGATATTGCCCTCTAAATCCTGAAATGTAATAGCGTCGTTGGAATCTTGAATGACCGTTGCCATCCGCCGAAACTTTTCGAGGGAGCCCATTTGGTTTGCAACCGGGCTGCGGGCCTTATCTATGGAGATTTTCTTATACAACTTACCTTTTACTTTTTTTGCCATGGCAACCATCAATTCTTTTTAAGACCTGATAAACAGACATCATAACCGACCGTCAGTAGGGGCTTTAAAGTTGCGATTGTCAGTAACTTATAATATTGCTTGGAAACACTCTCGCCATATAGCTGCAGCGACTTCTGACGATGTCAGGCTAGCCTAAACACGTATATAGCAAAAAGGATTAGTGACTCTCTTTGGGCAAAACAACTTTAAAAATACATCCTTTGCCCGGAAGATTCGAGACTGTAATAGACCCGCGATTGAGTGAAACAGCGCGCTTAGAAATAGCGAGTCCGAGGCCGAGCCCCTTGCGATTTTCATTCTGCTGCTCAAAAGGTTTGAACAAGTCGACTGTCTCATTTTTGAGGCCACCACATTCATCCTCAACCTCTAAAACAACATTTGGCCCCTCGGACTTTGCCCGCACACTGATTTTTCCACCGGAGCGTGTATACTTAATCGCATTTTGAACGAGATTCGAAATCGCCGAGTATACGAGCTGTTGATCAGCCTGCACCACTAAACTTGGATTAACGTCGATCTCGAGAACTTGCTTCCTTGATCGCGCCTCGACTCCCGCAGTCACCGCAATTTGATCAACCAGCTGAAGAATTTGAACTGATTCGGGTCGTACAGTAGGATCAACTTTTAGTCTTACTTCCATAAGCGACTTGTCAATAAGGTCTGCAATTCTCTTAAGGCCTCTATCGAACACTTTTCCGGTGCTACCAGAAAATCCGACAGTGCCTTCCCTGATTAACTGCGCCGATATTGTCACTGTGCCGAGCGCATTTCTTAATTCGTGAGCGAGAAAGCCGAGATGCTCATTCTCTCTCGTGTTTTCTTGGTTTTTAGATAAGGCTTGAAACTCAGTGACCGCTCCCGCAATTGCAATATCTAAACATCGATTGAGGTCATGAAATTCATCGGCCGTAATGAGTTTTTGTTTCGTCGTCGCAAGTTCCGTAATGGATTGGCACATTGAACCGTAAGTGTGAACAACGTGGGAGAGTGTATAGCCCAGTCGAAGAAGTTCTTTTCCATGAGAGCCAGCGGACTCCGCAAGACATACTTCCTCGGGGCGTCCAGACGCAGTTGTTAGGGCGATCTCATTCGCGTCAGTCGCAGCGACGGCCATTTTTACTTTTTCTTCTTTTGGATTATGTTTTGGGAAGTCCGCCTGAGTTTTCAAAACAGTCATAAGTTGACCATAGAAAATCGGCAGTCCTTCGGTTAATTGATTTGAACTTGGGCGCACCCCCGCAAGTTCAAGACACTTCTTTTCGGACAACGCTAAAATTTCTTTTCGGTTTTCGTTCAAAAATTCGTAAAGCATAAAAATCTCCTCACCCTCGGACGAGTGGTACAATAGCATATAGCTTGTGTCGTATCGTACTTTTTCCTCGCGGAATAAATCATGGCACATTCCATGCTCTACTTAAATATCGTCGGTCCGAAAGCGCGGTAGGGCTGCCCAATCACAATACTGGGACATTCTGTTTGATCGCGGGACTAAACGACCCATTTCGACGGAGTTTCAAATGCCTGTGCCCAAACTTGATCAGTTTAAACTACGATTCTTAGGGGCTGCAGGTACTGTTACCGGATCAAAATATCTACTCGCAAGCGACAAACAAAAAATCCTTGTGGACTGTGGTCTCTTCCAGGGACTTAAGGAGCTTCGTCTCAAGAATTGGGATGAGTTTCCGATCGATCCGAAATCAATCGATGCGATCGTACTGACACATGCGCATCTTGATCATTCCGGATATATTCCAAGGCTCATTAAGGGCGGCTTCAAAGGGAGAGTTTTTTGTACGCCAGCGACATTTGCTCTTTGCCGAATACTCCTCGCTGATGCGGCCCATCTGCAAGAAGAAGAAGCCGATTGGCTCAATCGAAAAAAAATCTCAAAGCATTCTCCTGCCTTACCTTTGTTTACGAA
>JAYTDP010000136.1:0-15724 GCA_043735865.1 Bdellovibrionales bacterium | reverse complement strand
GTCTCAAAATCGCTTTCGTCGGCCAAGCGGGCGCTGCCAGAAACCCCTTCGGGCGGAATAACTTTCGAACAACGATAGAGAAGGTTCTGTAGACGCACCACCGGCTCACAGTTGGTCTTTTCACATATGAGCGCAGCAATGCGGCGGGCAACCCCTGCATCGGCCACAACGCCTTCTGGCTCGACATTATTCTCCCGAAGTACGTGCACAAGATGGTCAACAGCGGCCACATCGGTACCGGATACAATTAAATTACGCGGCTCTAAGCCAAGATAACCTGCAACTAAAACGGTATCGCCATTGGCGCGAATGTTAACCACCCACGCATTCGGTTTCGCCTCGAGTAAGCCGATCAAAAGTGCGTTCGCTTCCTCGTTCGCATAGAGGAACTCAGCAGTCGCCGCAAAAAAATCCTTGGAGTTAGTGAACACATTTTCTGTATAGGTCACTGGCTCGTCCAGCCACCGTCGAGGAGAAATGAAGCTCCAGTCACAGTCGAGGCATAGGGTTTCGTCAAATAAACTGCAAGCTGAGCAATCGCTTCAATTTCGACAAAATCCTTGATGGGCTGTTTTTTTAAGAGAACCTTTTGAACAACGTCTTTCTCAGAAAGGCCATGAGCTTTTGCCTGGTCCGCAATCTGCTTTTCAACGAGAGGAGTTTTCACGTATCCAGGACAAATGGCGTTTGCGGTTATACCGGCGTTGGCGCCTTCGAGTGCAAGTACTTTGGTGAGTCCCACGACTCCGTGCTTGGCGGCGACGTAAGCAGACTTGAACTCGGATGCACGTAGCCCGTGCACCGATGCCACGTTAATAATTCTACCGTAACCTTTAGCCTTCATTTTCGCGAACACCATTTGACTCGCCCAAAAAACAGAACTGAGGTTGATCGCTAAAATCGCCTGCCATTTTTCATAAGAGAAATCTTCGATGGGACTGACGTGCTGGATTCCGGCATTGTTCACTAGGACATCGATATCGCCGAATTTTGAAATTGCATCCGAAACTTTCGATTGGGCCGTTTCGCGATTTGATAAATCGGCTTGTACGTAAGAACACTCAACGCCATATTTTTCAGTTAAAGTTTTCCCTAAACCAAAATCATTTTCAATGCCGTGAAGCAGAACTCGATTGCCCAGGGAGGCAAAAGTCTCAGCGATGCCGAGGCCAATTCCTGACGAAGAACCAGTGACCAAAACTAACCTTTTTGTATCTCTATTGTTGTCATTATAAGTAGACCCAGAAACCATCCGACCGCTCCTCGTATCATCCAGAGAATTTACACCCGCATACAGTTTTGATAGTTGTCGTGCCCAGATGGCATAGAACGCAAGCCAAAAATGGCCATATTGAGACTTTAGTGAAATCCACGGCTTAGAAATGGCCCTCACTTTGCCTTATAGGAGTGTATGGAAACGCTTTCAATTGCCTGCCGCCAAAACGCGAAGATCTGTCTCATTATGAGTGGATTTTTATTGCCGGCGGTTTTGAGTTTCTCGCCGGCACCGAACTTAATTCCGGTCGATCACGAACTGCGATTAAAATTCGCTCGGCAGATTATGAGTAATCAAGAATATCTCACCTACGCATTCACCGATGCCGACAATGGAGCTGTCGAGAATTTCATCGTCGACAAAATGCGAGCGGCATGGCCGCAATATTCTGAAAGTGCGATTTACAGTGTGGCCAATACGCTTGTAAATGAAGCGAATCGCGCGAAAATTGATCCGCTGTTTGTGATGGCCGTTATCGAACAAGAGAGTAAATTCAACCCGAAGATTGTAGGAAGTCATGGCGAAATCGGACTTATGCAAATTCGCCCAAAGACGGCTCTATGGGTGGCGACGAAAAATAAAATTGATTTTAATAACGACCAGGATCTTTTTATTCCGTCGACTAATATTAAAATCGGAATTCTATATTTAAAATATCTGAATCAAAAATATGGCAATCCAAAATATTCGACGGCTGCCTATAACATGGGTCCAAAAAACCTAAGACGAATTTTAGCTTCCGAACAAGAGCCGGAAATCTATCACGGTCAGGTTTTTAAGAACTACAAATCGTTCTACGCCATAATCAAAAAATCCAATTCGCCGGACCGTATGGTTGCAGCTCACTAAAAAGAGTGTCACCATGTCTTCATGGCAAAAAGATTAAAAGAGGTCGGTGTCAGTTTGACCGGTGGAGGAGCCCGCGGAGCTTACCAAGCGGGTGCCCTTCAAGGTATCGCTGAGATTTTAAAGGAACAGGGTCTCACCGGCCGCAGGAATCCGCTGCAGTATTGGTCCGCGGTCAGTGCGGGTTCGATAAATGCGGCGGCATGTGTGGCGGGAATTAATGATCTTAAGGGTACTACCGACCGCATCGCCAGTCTTTGGCAAAATATTTGTCCCGACGAAGTCTATCTTTCTGATGTCGCATCGCTGACCACGAACGGCATGAAATGGATACGAGATCTCACCTTCGGCTCCATGCTAAAGTCGAAGCTGGCGCACTCGCTCCTCGATACGGCACCCCTTTGGGACTTACTCAAGAAAAGTATGGATTTCGAGCTTATCGACAGAAATATCGGGATCGGGCTCGTAAAAGGTCTGGCATGCACGGCCTACAGCTATCGCGATAATCGAACCGTCACTTTTCTGCAGACGAAAAATCCCTGCAGCTGGGACAAGCCGAAGCGATACTCACGTAACGAGAAGATCCGAAACAAACATATTATTGCATCATGTGCGATTCCGATGCTTTTTCCGTCAGTAAAAATTGATGGAGAATACTTTGCCGACGGAAGTTTTCGCAATACGACTCCTGTAAGTCCGCTCATTCACATGGGAGCAAAGAAATTGCTGGTGATCGGAGTTCGCGGAACCGGTGAGTTTTCGGATATGGTCTATCCTCATGAGCCGACTATTGCAAAAGTCGCCGGTTCGATTCTCAATTCATTATTTTTTGACACGACCGACCTCGATCTTGAACGCGTTAGCCATTTGAACGAAATGGTCACGGCGATGAAAAAGGATATTGTGACTCAGAGGTCCGATTATTCCACGATCGACATCCATTTGATCCGGCCCTCGCGAGATATCAGTAAGATTGCCGAACAGAAGTTCAAAAACTTCCCAAGAATGATCAAGTTCATGATCGGAGGCCTGGGGCCTCGTCACGAATCTGCAGAATTGGCGAGTTACATTTTGTTTGTGCCCGAATTTACGCGCGAACTGGTGAGTCTGGGCTATGAAGATGTGATCAAGTCCAAAGCTAAATTCATTCAGTGGCTCGAAGTCGAGTAATCGCCCTATGCGTAGGCGTGCCTGTGATACCACCAGGCCTGCAAATCATCTCGCAACATTCCGACCGCTCGATCGATAGCCACGAACATGCTGCGAGCGCGCAGTTTTTTATTGAGTCGTATTTCATTCGACTCAACTTGCACGTCGAGAGTGACGCCCTGATCTGTCGTCGTGAAATGCAAAGTGATTTGCGATCCTGACGGTGAAATGCTTTGAATTTGTTCAAAGACGTGATGAGTGTATTCTTTGATCTCTGCCTCGAGATTCACATCGTTACACGAAACTACGATATCCATAAATTCCCCCCCTGTTGAAACACACAAAATTCATTTACCAAGCCGGTTCAATTGCTGATTGGATCACTTTTTTACATTGGTTCGGATCTGCTGGTTTCTGCAGATAGAACGGCAAAGGAGCCAATCCCCCTAGCATTTGAGCGGCCTTTTTCTCGGGCATAACGCTGGTAACTATGAAATTTGATGTGACTTCGCCGTATCGCTTCCAAAGATCGAGACCTGTTCGTTCTCCAGACAAAAAGATGTCGGCAATGATTAAATCGAAAGTTTCACCGTTATGCACTTTACTGCGTATATATTTCTCGGCTTGTTCTTCGGTCGTGGCCCAATAGACTTGGACATCACTGGCTACGTCGTGGATGACTTTGCGCCATAAAGGCTCAAGTGACAGGTCGTCTTCGACGATTAACGCAGTTCTTTTAAGGGGTTCGTGCCTACGGCGCAGCCCTATATGCTTTTTTTGGCCTAATACCTGTGGTGAATCCATTCAACCCCCCCCGAGATCTACTGCTGACTTTAGCGTCCGTCATGGACAGCTCTTGAACAGGTAACTAATATGACACTTAGTTGTTACGAACAGTTGAAGAAACCATTAAAAAAGATTAACAAATAGTCATGCAGACACGTCCGAATAAAATTTTATGCGTCGAAGACAGTCCGGAGTACCAGCTCTTAGTCGGGCAATCTTTAAAGAATTACGATGTTACTTACGCATCGACTTTGAAAGATGCGAGCGCTCAGCTCGAAGCAAATAAGTACGATTTAGTTATTTTGGATTTGGGTTTGCCAGATGGCGACGGCATCTCGCTTTTCAGCGATATTAGCGCGAAGACCGACGGGTCAGCTCATTTGTTCCCGGTTATTGTCCTCTCGGCGTTTGATAGCATCAGCAACAAGGTGGCGGCGTTTTCTCTCGGAGCTGAAGACTTCATCTCGAAGCCGTTTGATTTGGTCGAATTACGAGTGCGCGTTGACGCTAAGATTAAGAAAATCAGCGTGCTTCGTGAAAAATCGAACTTCACGAAAATTGGTAATCTTGAAATCGATAGCGAGCGTCACCAAGTTTATGTTGTAAACGGCGGTGGTAAAGAAGCGCTTTCTCTCACGAACCTTGAGTATCGAATTTTACAAATCCTTGGCAAAAAACCGGATCGAATTTTCTCCCGTGAGATGTTGTTAAACATGGCGTGGGGAGACACTCGTCATGTAACGGATCGATCGGTTGACGTCTATATTTCGTATTTGCGCAAAAAGCTAAAAAGCTCGAATGTGAGTATCGAAACGGTGACCGGTTCTGGCTATAGGCTTAAACTAAGCGACCCCGTTTGAAGCGATAGTAGTTTTTGACCTACTAAATCCGCTTCCTTAGACCACTTTAAGCACTCTTCAACAAACGTATCGCGAGACATCTCGTCCCCTTCGTATTCCACCTTCCGACATTGAGCTGCGAAATCGTCGAATCCGATAAGGGCAGATGACGAATAGACCTGGTGAGCGATTCTTTTAATCTGCGCGCGATCATCGGCCTGCAGCAGCGGTGCAACTCGCCCCATATTTTGGCGTAGAGTTTGCTCGAAAATTTCGACCAGCTTGTTGGTGTGTTCGGCTTCCAAACTTTCGCGAAGCGATAGATATTTCTCACTGTTGAAAAACGCCATTTTTAACTCCCAACGCCTTATGTAGGTCTACCAGTAGAATTCAAATCCGTTTCAATTAGAACAGAAAAGGTCCCTATTAGAAAGTTTTAATGTGTTTGGCCTATTCGGCTAATGAATAATGACCATGTAATGAAATCGGAAATCAAAGACTACTTTTATTTGTCAGTCGTTTTAGTTTTGGGACTTGTCGTCACCTTTGGGCTGTTTTTTGCGACTCTATATATGGAGTATAGCTCCGAACAGAAAAATATGCAGGTGACGAACGTCAATTTCACGTCGGCCATAGAAAATATGACCACGAATCAGATATTTCGACTGCAAAATCTCGAACAAGAGTTGTTCTACGCCGGCGGGAGCCCTTCTTCCTCCGTTTTAGGGGACCGGTTTAACGGTTGGATACGAGCGGATTACGCTCAATATGCGGGACTCGTTTCTGTCCAGCGTGAGGGAGACATTAAACCGCTTCGATTTAACAGCCGCCCCGACGGGCGAAGAGTCTTCGCCGAAATCGCGAAAGAGGATTCGTTTAAGCAGGAGATTAACGACGCCCTGAAAGAAGGATCTAACCATTTTTCTTTTTTGTACGTATCGGGACCCGAATCATTCATCATCAGTTTTCGATTTCTGACCACGAAAAAACAGGCGCTTATATTGGTTCAAGAAGCTTCGAAAGTATTTAATCGTCTGAGTCCACTGGCAAATCGAATTTTAATTGTTGAACAAAAATTAAATAATAAAAGTGAATATTTTGAATTGAAAAGAGAAAATGACGCGACCGTTGCGCGCCGACTTAATCCGAAAGATTTTGATTCTATGCTCCACCATTCGCGTGCGCAGGTTTCCGATCCCATCGGGGTATTCGGTTCGAGTGGAAAGGTCTACTCTATCATGGCAATTTCGGACAAAAGCGAATTGGTTATGCCGTGGGTGGTATTGCTGAGTGGATTAATCATTACCTCTCTCCTCGGTGTTTTGGTCTTCAGCTTGATTAACCGAAATATTCAGATTCAGCAGTTGGTAAAACAAAAAACTATCGGCCTCGAAATTGAATCTCAGAAGGCCAAAGAGGCCGCTATTTCGAAGGGCAAGTTCGTAGCTAATGTGAGCCATGAAGTGCGAACGCCGCTCAACTTGATTTTAGGTATGGCGGACCTGTTAAACGAAACTAAGCTGGACGCGACTCAAAAAGAGTACGTCGAATGTTTCCAGCAAGCAGGATCTCACTTGATGCGACTAATTGATGACGTACTCGACATTGTGAAGTCGGATTTGAATGACGTGAAGATTCGGATCCAATGGGTCCAAATAGCAGGCCTCGCCGACGAGATTATTCGGTTCTTTGAGCCGCTGTGCGAGAGTAAAGGCCTGTTTTTCCAATGTGATGTCGATCCTCGTCTGCCGGAAAAATTTCTCTCCGACCCGAGTCGGATCCGCCAAATCGTGATCAATTTATTGAATAACGCAATTAAGTTTACCGAGCATGGATACGTACGTTTAAGCTTCAAAATGAACGAGGGTTCGGATAGCGCGACATTCCCACTGATTATTTCAGTCGTCGATTCAGGCTTGGGTATTCCGCAGAGCATGCGCCAATCTATTTTTGAAGAGTTTGTTCAAGTTGATGATTCATCAAAACGATCTCGTGGCGGCGTGGGTCTTGGCCTCTCGATCGTTAAAGCTTTACTCAATAAATTGGGCGGGCGCGTGGAAGTAGAGTCGGTCGAAAACGTTGGCTCGACGTTCCGAGTCTATCTGCAAGGGCGTTTCGAAAATGACCGTGCGTGGGTTAAGGCTCTGAACGGTCCGCATTACCAAAATACACTTTACATCACTTCAAAATTTTTTGAGCGCCCGGGGCTCGACCGTCTTATGCCCTATGTCTCCACTCAGTCATTTATTAAAAGTGCGGCCGATGTTTCATCCCAGCTGAATGTGTTTCCGAATATGCGTTACGATTTAGTTATCTTCGAAGATTATAGTGAGGCCCATGAAGAGCTGATGGCACGTGTGCGGCTACAAATGAAAAAAGATGGATGTATGTTGCTCATTGGCGCTTCGGCATCGGCGATCACTATTCCGGTTGCGAATAGCGAAAATGTGAAGACTTGCGTCTCTCCGATTTCGACTTCGCAAATTTTGAAGAAACTTGGATATATGGAGCTCGCGAAAAAGCAAAATTTGAAAGATGCTGCCGATCAGCTAGCGGTCGAGAAAGACTGGAACGAAGATTTAAAAGACATTAAAATTTTGATCGCCGAAGATGATCCGAGCAATCGTTTTTTAATCGAGGCTTATCTAAAAAATTTTCCGCTCCTCCATGTGGATTATGCATCTAACGGCAAAGATGCGATGGAAATGTTCGGCAAATTTCATCACGACATAATAGTCACGGATCTTCATATGCCCGTAATGGACGGATATGAGCTCATCCGAAAAATTCGCTTTGACGAGCGCTCGAAGAGAACTCGCGACGTGAAAGGCGAGATCACTCCGATTATTGTTTTGACCGCGGATGTACAAGACTCCTCAATTAAGAAAGTAAAAGAAAACGGTCACGTTTCATTTATTTCGAAGCCGGTATCGAAAACCCGTCTACTCGAAGCCCTACACCACGCGCTGGATCTGAGTTAGCTCTCGAGCAAGTACTCCGGCAAATCCTCAAGATTTTTGATTTTATCGCCTGGAATATCGAAGTCGTCGGCGCAATAGGCGGCCCATACGAACGCGTAACCGGCGCGCTCTGCCGCTTTTTGATCCGAAGGGGAGTCGCCAACATACAGAGGCCGTTCAAAGTTATAGATGCTCTTAAGGGCCTCTAGATTGGCCTGCTTTGAAGACCCATACTTGCCGTAATGCACGGTTTCTTTAAATGGATTCGCCTCGAAGACTTTCAAATACTCTTCAAGCTGGTGGGGGTGACAATTGCTCACAATGAAAAGCGGGTAAGTCGCTGCTAACTCTTGAAGTACGGTCAAAGAGGCCGGATGTGGCCCCTCGGGCAATGTGCGTGTCGCACAATCGAGCCACAAGGTGCCATTCAAATCGAAAACCAGCGCATCGTACGTCGTATTCATAGCCACTTTCTTAAGACGTTATTTCGATATTAAAGGCATATCTTTGTCCCCGTCTATTGAATAAATCGCGCTAAATGCCAATACTATGAACAATGATTTCCATTCGAGACGTAAACAAAACTTTTTCAGGCAGAATCGCGTTGAGCGATGTGTCGCTTGAACTTAGTGATGCAACCACTCATATTTTTTTAGGATCGTCAGGATCAGGCAAATCGACGCTGTTGCGAATTATCGCCGGCCTACTGGCTTCTGATCGCGGCGAAGTCTTTCTGGGCCGAGATCAGATGACGATTGAAACTCAGACCCACTTAAGTCCAAGAATCGGGTACATGTTGCAAGAAGGCGGGTTGTTCCCGCATCTAACTGCAGAAGACAATGTTCTTTTAATGGCTCGATCAATCGGATGGTCGAAGGACAAAATCCAAACGCGCTTCAATGCACTGTTGGAAATTTTAAACTTGAGTGCTGCGCTTTTAAAAAAGTACCCGAGGCAATTAAGCGGCGGTGAACGTCAACGTACCGCCCTCATGCGCGCTCTGTTCTTAGACCCTCCGATCTTATTGTTGGATGAACCGCTTGGCTCGGTAGATCCATTGATCCGGCATCACCTGCAGAGCGAACTTAAAGGTATTTTTTCTGAACTTAAAAAATTGGTTATTTTTGTGACTCATGATCTCAACGAAGCCGCATTCATGGGTCAGTCGATTTCGCTTTTCCACGAGGGACGGCTCATACAGACCGGCGCCGTTGACGAACTTTGGAATAAACCGAAAGACGTGTTCGTAACTGAGTTTGTGTGCGCCCAGAGGCCATATTATCCAAATTCAAAGGTCGAAATACGATGATTGTTCTGATACTGGGACTTTTTATGAATATGGCTCGGGCCGATTACGTCGAAGTCGGATCAAAAAATTTCGTTGAAGGATATGTCTTAAGTGAGATCGTGGCGCGCACAATCGAAGAGAAGGCTGCGACAGAAGTGAAGAGGAATTTCGGGCTGGGTGGAACGGGCATAGTTTTCCGGGCGCTAACCAATAAGCGCATTGATATGTACGTAGAGTATAGCGGGACCATCGCAGAAGTGATTTTGAAAAGGCCGGAATTGAAGTCAATTGATGAGATCAATGAGGCTCTGATTCCGTACAAACTTCGACTATCGGGTTCTTTAGGATTCAGCAACACGTACGCTCTCGCAGTTACTCAAAAATTTGCCGCCGATAATAGTGTGCGTGCGATCAGTGATCTTGCGCGGTTAAACGGTAAGGCTCGGTTTGCATTTAGCTCGGAATTTATCGCGAGACAGGACGGCCTTGGCGGTTTAAAGGCTAAATACAATCTTGATCCAGGCCAGAACTTATTCGCGATGGAACATGCTCTTGTCTACGGCGCACTCGAAAATGATAAGGTCGATGTCATTGAGGTTTACTCGACCGATGCAAAAATAAAAAAGATGAATCTGAAACTGCTTGAAGACGACAAGTCCTATTTTCCGAAGTACGAAGCTGTCATTGTTGTACGGGACGACTTAGTTCGTCGCATGCCTCGGGTTTGGGATGCGCTTAAGACTCTTGAGGGAAGTCTAACTGAAGAAAAGATGCAAGAGTTGAACGCGATGGTCGACATCGACAAAAAAACGTTTGCAGAAGCAGCGAAGGCGTTTGTTCAAAGCAAACAATCGACATTGGAGACGAAGTCAGATGGGAACACGATGTTGTCTCGAGCAAAAGAACATTTTGTGCTGGTTTTTTATTCGTTGATGGCCGCACTGCTGATTGGGCTACCGCTCGCCGTATTGGCGCGAGAATTTCGAGTATTGGGTCAGGCTATATTAATTGTGGCCGCCCTCATCCAGACTATTCCGGCGCTCGCGCTGTTGTGTTTTTTAATCCCGTGGTTCGGCATAGGACAGCCTCTCGCCCTCTTTGCGCTTTTTCTCTACGGGCTTTTGCCAATTACATTGAACAGCTATAATGGCTTGATCGGTATTGAACGTCAGTACCTCGAGATTTCGCGCGCCCTCGGTCTCTCGTACTGGCGCCGTCTTTTTGTCATCGACCTCCCACTCGCGAGCCCCCTTATACTTTCAGGGATTAAAACATCCGCGATTATAAGTATTGGAACGGCGACGCTAGCCGCACTAGTTGGTGCGGGGGGATTTGGTGCGCCGATAGTCACCGGCCTAGCTCTAAACGATAATCAAATTATTCTGACCGGAGCCGTGCCCGCGGCCGCTTTTGCTCTTGTAACCTATGCGGTGTTATCTCTGCTCGAGAAGATTTTAATTCCTAAAGGTTTACGGATTTAGAAGCCTATGACAAAAAAAGCCGGCGTAAAAGCCGGCTTTTCTATTTCGCATAAGCTAACTAACGTTTAAGTAGTGCGATAGCTTGGCGGTTCAACGTTGAATGTTTTTAATTTCGCCGCAATCCGCGGAGGCAACAAGTTCGCCACCAGATCAACGGTCGTTTTGACCAAGCCTTGTTTTTTGATCTCAGGTTTTAGCTCTTCAAAAGCTTCCGCCATCATCACTGCTTCTTCCTCGGTAAACATCTGTTTAGCGATAGTAAAGATTTTGCCTTCTTCTTCTTTGATATGATGGTTAAGAGCATCTCGAAGTTTCACGGCAGTTGCTTTCCAGCCCATGTCGATTTTGTCCGCGACTTGCAAAGTGCGAAGCAGAGTTTCGGCCATCATGTGCTCTTCAAAGCCATGCAGTACGACATCATTTGCGGAGCTAAGCGCGCGCATAGAGTTATAAAAGACCGTTTCTTCAGCGCGTGAGTGTGGAATTAGATCGTCACGAATCTGATCTATCAAAGCATGACGACGTTTGTCGTCGCCTTCATTCAGTGAACAAAGCTCGTCCATCAAACCTTGGACTTTATCGTGGTCTTTCATTAGGGCGTCATAGATTGTCATTTGTAATTCCTTTCGAGGAGTAATTAAAAAGTGCGTCGTGCCGGTATATTGCAAATCCGCGTCCATCAGTAAACTCCTCGAGATTCGCATTACGTTTTCATTTGCGGAAGAATGCCACTGAAGTCGGGGCATTCTTCTAGCCAAATTTAATACCCGCTAACAACGTACGGGCCCTCACTTTGCAACTGCTACAAAGTATGAAGATGCCACACATAGGGGAAACCCTCTCGAATTGGATGACGACGGCGGAAGCGCCTCGATACTCACAACTTGCTGAAGATCTTGTTGCCGACGTTTGCGTTGTCGGTGGCGGAATCGCCGGGATTCTCACAGCTTACTTCCTTCAAAAAGAAGGCAAAAAGGTTGTTGTCTTAGAGGACGCTGAAATTTCGAGCGGGCAAACAAACCGTTCGACCGCTCAGGCGGTGACTGCACTCGACAGGTCTTATAAAATACTTTCGAAATATCACGGCGGTGATGATCTGAAATTGGCGGCGGCAAGTCATCGCGAAGCGATCACCTGTTTTGAACGTCTTATTCGCAATTTACAGATTGAGTGCGATTTTTCCCGCGTTGACGGATTTCTATTTCGCGGAACAGATGGCGACAAGACCGATCTCCATGAAGAATTTGAAGCAGCCAAGAATGCCGGTCTTCAAGACATTTACCTCATGCCTCGGGCGCCTCTTGATTACGATACGGGCGAATGCATTTGCTATCCGGGGCAAGCGCAATTTAATCCTGCAAAATTCGTTTACGGTTTAGCGAAAGAATTTGTCGCACTCGGCGGAAGGATATTTACGAATACCCACGTAAATGAAGTAAAAGGCGGAAAATCCGCTTTTGTTAAAACCAAAGATGGATTTACAGTTCATGCGAGTTCGGTCGTAGTTGCCACGAACAGTCCGATTTCAAATTTAGTTTCTCTTCACACCAAGCAAGCGCCTTACCGTTCTTACGTTGTGGGCTTTTTGATTCCACGCCAAGCGGTTCGTCGGGGACTGTATTGGGACACCGAAGATCCATTTCATTACGTGCGTGTCGCTCACGAAAATAAACATCACGATGTTTTGTTAATCGGTGGAGAAGACCATAAAACTGGTCAAAATTTAAATCCGGATGCGTGCTTTTTACGTCTTGAGCAATGGGCACTAAATCGATTCCCAATAATGGGCCGCGCTTTTTATCGATGGTCAGGTCAGGTTATGGAGACAATGGATGGTCTAGCGTTCATGGGTCACAATGCCGGCGATCATGAAAACGTGTATGTGATCACGGGCGATTGCGGAAACGGTACGACCCACGCAATGATCGGTGCACGCATCATCAACGACCAAATTCATGGTCGTCGCAACACTTACGAAAATCTCTATAAACCATCGCGCGTGAACTTGAGAGCGAGCGCTACCTTCGTAAAAGAAAATGCGAACGTGGCGTTACAATATACTGATTGGTTCTCGGGTGATTCGGTTGAAGCGATCAATAAGCTTCAAGTTGGAGAGGGCACAGTCGTCGCTCACGGTCTTAAGAAGTTAGCAGTCGTGAAAACTTCAGCAACTGAGGTTGAGATAAAATCAGCGGTTTGCACTCACCTGGGTTGTATAGTTCAGTGGAATACTGTCGAAAAGTCGTGGGATTGCCCATGTCATGGTTCGCGTTTCGATTGTCATGGAAAGGTGATAGAGGGACCGGCTGTTTCGGCACTTAAGGATGTTGATCAGAAAGACTTAGAAGACTTGCCAGGCATATTGCCGCGGGATCCGCATGCTCCGCTAATGTAAGTCGATTAGCGGCGTGGACGTTGTTGCTGCGGCTGTTGGCGACTGTCGCCATTCGAAATACGTACTGGCACCGGCTGCGGCTGAAGAAGTATTTGGGCCAGAAAATCACAAAGGTCTTTTACGAACGACATCTAATCTCCTCATGGGTGAAATCGTTGTTAAATAGATATTAACTGATTCTAACACTCAGAGCGAATCGTATGATTTTATCGGCTATATTAAATCTGATTATAGGACAAACGGCTCGAACTCATATGTCGTCACTATTCCCAATAGTAAGAGGTACTTAGAGGCACGTACAAATTCGAGTGTTTGACGTAAGACGGTCCCGAGTTTTCTCCCAGTCCGATAAATGTTTCGGAGGCGACCCAGTCTTTCAATTCGCTCGAATAGTTTTTTAAATCGTTTAAGGAGCAGTCCGCACTTAATTCCAAAACTGCCACGTACGAGGCACCGAGTTCTTGCACGTGTAATTTTGGTCCGTCTAGTTCGTGAATAGTTGAGGCGAGCAAATACGGAGGGTAGTACCGAATTTGTTTATCTTCATCATGGACTAGGACCTGGTAGTGAGGACTGACATCGCTTTCATCTTCGTAAATGATGCAGTCATTTGAGATCTTTGTTGCGACACCCATCTTTAGCCTCCTTGGCTAAAATGAGTATTTGCAACATTGATTCCAGTTAGATCTAAGCGTGACGGCTTCTAAACGAATTTTTCTTTTGACCGAATTTCTTTTTACGTCGAGCAGGATGCCCGGCGCCCGGACCAGCACTTTGATTATTATTCGGGCGTCCGCCGCGTTTTTTGCGAGACGAATAATCACGACGATCTTCTCGGCCCACTTCATTTGGATGCATCTCAAGAGACACACCTTTAATTTTATAACGTTTTGCTAAACGTACCCACTGATATCGATCTTGGGGAAGAATCAAACTGATTGCCTCACCAGTTGCTCCGGCACGTGCAGTTCGACCGATGCGATGCACGTAATCTTCTTCCATCATCGGGAGATCATAATTAATGACGTGTTGGATGTGTGGAACGTCGATTCCGCGAGCCGCAATATCAGTCGCGACGAGAATGCGGAAGGCGCCTTCGCGGAATCCCTGAAGTGCCGAGTTACGTTGCCCTTGCGTTCTTCCACCATGAATACGTGCCACCGAAAATCCATACTCAGTTAAAATTCCCGCAAGACGGTCGGTACGGATTTGCGTGCGCGTGAAAATGATAACACTGCCTTTGCGAGTATTGAGCTCGTCCATGACAAGATCGTCTTTTTTATCTTGTGTCGTCGCAATCGCGGTTTGTTTGATCGTTTCGACCGGAACCGAATCTTCACCGATAGTCACACTCTCAGGATTATGTAAATAGCGAGCAGCGAGCGCGCGAACTTTCGGAGCCAATGTTGCAGAATAAAGAAGTGTTTGTCTTTGTTGTGGAAGATATTTAAGAATTGCATCGAGCTGGGGTTGAAACCCCATATCGAGCATTCGATCGCCTTCATCGAGAACTAAAAACTGGGTGCCTTTAATCGAAACATTTTGTCGGCGGAGATGATCCATTAGGCGACCGGGAGTCGCGATGATCACGCGCGGATTTTTCTTCAGTGCACGCAATTGCTTATTCATATCAGCTCCACCAATCACGACGGCGTGGCTAATTTGGCTCGAATATTTTGTGAGCTGATGAATGACATCTGAAATTTGTTTTACGAGTTCGCGAGTCGGCGCAAGAATGAGTGCGCGTGCGTTTTCATCTGCTAAAAGTTTCACCAACATCGGAATGACGTAAGCTGCGGTTTTCCCTGAGCCCGTCTGCGCGCAGGCGATCAAATCCCGGCCCTTTAAGGCGAGAGGAATCGACTGAAATTGAATTTCAGTCGGGGTATCGAAGTTAAGGTCTCTGATTGCGTTTTCGACAGGCGCGGGCAAGCGAAAGTCGGTAAACTTTGCCATATGGTATCTCCTAAGCGTTATCCGCTTAAGAAAACTCCGGCAAAAGGGCCGATCTTTCTAGAAGCAGTGAGGGGTTGTTTTACCAGAAAATAAAAAAAAGGGGTGAGAATTTTAAATCTCACCCCGTAACTCACACGATCTGGGTTAAAAACCAGACTTTTAGTGTACGTTTTCCATCGCCTTGAGAGCTGCAATATGACGTTCCAGGCATGGGATGATTCGATCTTCGATCGAACCTCGCTCCTGCATCGTCAAATTGAAATCAAGGGCATGGCGGTACTGGCGAAGGCCATGTTCTTCTCCTTCGATTAAAGCTTGAACTGAAGTTGCGTTTCCAATGAAGTTGGCCGCGCTTACGACCGTTTTCACGAGCTTGCCCCAGAGCCCGGAATCTTCGTACGGAGTTGCGGCATTTCTTTGAACGAATAGTTCAAGCGCTTCGATATTTTTTTTGTGCTCATCGCATATAGTTTGCAGTTGTGACGTCTCACCGCCGAATTTGGCTATAGCTTGGGTATAGGCTTCGACCGCGCTGATTTCGCCACGTAAAATCTTATTGAAATATTCGGCCTTTTCTTCGGGCGTATCTTCTGTTTCGGCATACGCTATTTGACGATCGGTATCTGACCATGCGGCTGAAGATGACGTGTCGGCGTCGTTAGGGCTCATTCCGCTTAAGGTGTCGGTTTTTCGAGTCATAGAAATCGGATTGGCAAATTCGTCTTGGGACTTCAATTGCGAATCGGTT
>JAYTDP010000135.1:0-4265 GCA_043735865.1 Bdellovibrionales bacterium | reverse complement strand
TGAGAAATTAAAACTTAGCAGTGGTGTTGTCAGCCCCACATCTCCCCTTATGACCTATCGACCGATTCAATCTTATGACAATGGCAACTTGCTGAATGTGTCTGCATATTTCAATCCGGGCTTACGACGTACGCTTCGCAAAGGGCGCACTGAAACTCTTGCGTGCGGAAACCAACTGGCACAAGCCGAAGTGGTCGACTTGCAAGATGTCGGTCTTGTTTCTCTAAAATTCCAGAACTCGCAACTCAACCATGAGTGTGGAGAGGGGCGATACTTCCAAATCACAAAAATTCTTGCGGAGACAATTCGCTTACAAAAAAGCGGTACTTCTTCGGCGCAAATCGCTTATTCTGAAGCAGGATATATGGAGTGCGGACTTAATTACTACGCTGCAGCCCTCGAGTCTCAGTCGGGCTCAAGCGATTCACGCGTTCACTTTTTAAATCCGAATGCCCAATATATATGCGGACAAACCGTCTACGATAGCGGCAAATTGACCGAAGGCCGCGGATTCATGGCAACCCAATGGCCGAAATTCCTTCGCAACGCAAGATCAGAATCCAGCACTCTCACGTTTCTCAATGAAACTCGATTTAAGCGCGGACAAGTTGTAAACCATGTTGCTTGCAAAAATAATTTGGGTAAAGCCCAAGTTATGAATGTGAATGTTGGCTACGGACTCGTCGCATTCCATTTCGAGAACGCACAATTAGATGCACTTTGCGGTCAAGGACGTTATCATTTCACATCGAAGGTAATCAAAGCCGGAGATGCATTAATGGAACGGATGAAAGATGGCCAAGTTAATTACTTTGCAAATTAAATGAGACAAAACCTCGTCGCCGTCGCCGAACTGCTGACGGCGACCCTCATCTGGGGTTTTGGTTTCACTGCTACTATCTGGGCGATGGCAAGCTTCTCTTCGATCGCCGTTTCGGTCTTAAGATTTTCAATCGCATTTCTACTCACGCTCCCGATCATCTACATGGTCCGCGAATTAAGACATGAATTCACTCGCGCGAATTTAAAATTGGCGGCACTCCCCGGCCTTCTTCTGGGCTCAACACTGATCCTGCAAACATGGGGTCTCGAACATACGACCGCGACGAAAAGCGGCTTCATCACGACCCTTTACATTGTGATTGTTCCGATCGTCGAAGTTTTGATTTTAAGAAAACGAATTCACCGGCTCCATGCGCTTTGGGTAGCGATCGCACTAGCGGGCACCGCACTCATTGTTCAGTTAAAGATCGATCATATTAATTTTGGGGACGTCCTAACCTTACTTTGCGCTTTTTTTGCCGCGTTTCACATTGCTCTACTTAGTAAAATCGGTCCACAAGTGAAGTCGCCATTTCTTTTCAATACCTTTCAGTCTTTTTGGGCCGCGATGTTGGCGCTTAGCATTTTGCCATTTTTTCCGGGACCACACTTTAAAGGATATGATTTTTGGGCGGCAATCGGACTCTTTTCTCTGACTGTCGGATCTACGATGCTGGCGTTCGCGCTTCAGGTGAAAGCACAAAAGAAATTAACAGCATCTCTTTCGAGTCTGATCTTCCTTCTCGAAAGCCCATTTGCGATGTTGTTTGCGATTCTACTTCTGGGAGAAACATTGTCCATGGGCCAAGGCATCGGGGCCATTCTAATCTCAGTCGCTGCCTTCGGTGCAGTGAAATTCGAAGCCGCTTAAAGCTGTTTCTACGAACTCGAGATTTTTTTCTTTTTTTAAATACATGATTTCGATTTGTATGCTGCCCGGGCGACCGTGATTTTGAAAATCGATCCACTCTTTGATTGCACCGGCACACATACGACACGACTGCAAAGATGTAATGACGTAGTAACTCCCTTTTTCAAGGCGCGCTTCGCGAAGACGCTTTAAAAAACGCAGCTCTGCGTGTTCCGTTTTTATTTGCGCATTTTGATTGGACTCGACAACAAGAAGTTCATTCGCTTGGTTAAATAAAGCACAAACGATTGCACGTGGCCGCAAATACTTCGCTATGTCGAGCTTCGCGTTTTGAAAGACGATTCCGTCGACTTGCTCGCGCACCCAACGAACGGCGGCGCTACGAGAACCAAAATTACGCTCAATTGCGATCTCGCTCTCCCGAGTGCGCTTTGCCGCAACTTTAACGAGTCCTTTTTCGAATTCGGAGAGTTCATAGTTCACTTCAATATGTTGCCTTAGTAGCTCCTGCGCGCGTTTCGGATAATTTTCATAGATGGAATCGATCAGCTCGAGAAGAGGAGAATTTAAATAACTTAAGCCTCCACCCCTTGCGAAACGCGGCGAAACGAAAACCTGTTTGTGGCCATCAACATCGATGGCTGCGCATTTGTCAGGAGGTGATTTACGTTTGGACATTGCGAATCTCTTCGCGAATAAAAGACTGCCGTTTCTCGATGAACTTTATAATCTCTTCGGCGATGTTAGTACGGGTCGAGCCTTCGATTCCTTCAAGACCCGGAGACGAGTTCACTTCGAGAACCATTGGGCCGGATTTCGCACGAATAATATCAACGCCAGCGATATTGAGTCTCAACTCTCTCGCCGCTCGGATCGCCATTTTTCGTTCGTCTTTGGTTATACGAACAGCTCGCGCCGATCCGCCGCGATGGACGTTCGAGCGAAAATCGCCTTTAGCCGCAGTTCGCATCATGCTTGCGACCACTTTCTTGCCGACGACGAAAATTCTTAGGTCCGAACCCTTCGCCTCGCCGATAAAATCCTGAACAATTATGTCCGATTTTAATCCGCAAAATGCTTGGATCACACTCTCAGCCGCTTTACGAGTTTTCGTTAGGACGACTCCAAGACCCTGGGTGCCTTCAATTAACTTCACCACGAGCGGGGCTCCGCCAACACTGTCGATCAAACCTTCGACGTCGTTCGTAGAGTGCGACGATCCCGTCGTTGGAATTGCGATTCCTTTTCGAGCGAGAGTTTGCAGAGCGCGAAGCTTATCGCGCGAGCGGGCAATACCTAATGAGCTATTTAAACAGAATGTATCGAGGATCTCAAATTGGCGAACGACCGAAGTACCGAAGAAAGTATGGCTAGCCGAAACACGCGGTATGACCGCATCGTAATCACTGAGACTGCGACCATCGTAAAAAATATCGGACGTTCCTTCGGAATCGACGCGCAAATAACATTTTAAATAATTCACAAGATCGACAGTGTGGCCGCGCTTCTCGGCCTCGTAGATCATCCGGCGATTCGAATAATTGCCCGGACTAGTCGTGAGAAGGCAAATTTTCATCTACGCCTCAAAACCATTTTGCTTACGCCAGTTGCTATCGACAAATTTAGTCATGTAGTTGCGTACGCCGTCCGGAATAATGACAACGCAGTTCTGACCTTCTTTAAGATCAGTTGCGGCTGCCATCACCGCTTGCATGGCAGAACCTGATGAGCCCCCGCACAGAAGTCCTTCTTCACGAATCAAACGTTGCGCCCAGTAGAAGGATTCTTTGTCGTTAGTTTTGACCCAGCGGTCGACCGCCGCATCTTCCATTACCTTCGGAATAAAATCGTAACCGATACCTTCAACTAAATAGGATTTCACTTCGGAAGGTCCTGCGAGAATCGATCCTTCAGGATCTCCACCCACGATTTTGCAATTGGGAATTTTCTCGCGGAATTTTTTTGAAATACCAGCCAATGTCCCTCCGGTGCCGGCAGTTATGACTATCATGTCAATTTTGCCATTTAGGTCTTCAATAATTTCTTCGGCTGTTGTTTCGTAATGGACTTTCGGATTATCCATATTCGCGTACTGATCGAGAATATGCGAATTCGGTATTTCTTTATTTAATTTTTTCGCAACTCCAATGTGACTTTCGGGCGCATCCCATGCGGCTTCGGTGGGCGTACGAATGATCGTCGCGCCCAATGCTGCAAGAACGACTTGTTTTTCGCGACTCATTTTTTCTGGAAGCGTGATGATGACCTTGTATCCGAGAACGGCGCCAGCAAGTGCGATGCCGATTCCGGTATTGCCTGACGTTGGCTCGATGAGCGTATCGCCCCGTTTTATGCGGCCACTTTTTTCGGCGCTAACGACCATCCGGTATCCGATGCGATCTTTAATTGATCCGCCGGGATTAAAATACTCGCATTTTGCAAAAAGATTGCATTTAAGGCCGGCACTCACGCGATTTAATTTCACGAGTGGCGTATGGCCGATGGTTTCGAGGATATTTTGATAAATCATGTGTTAATCCTTTGCGGGGTCCAAATATCATCACGAAATATG
>JAYTDP010000134.1:0-2077 GCA_043735865.1 Bdellovibrionales bacterium | reverse complement strand
GATTTGCGGTCGAGAGGAATATTGCGGCCGAAATTATCCGAGATCTCCATCCGCATAACGCCACTTGCATCGCCACGACCGAAATCTGTCAAAATAGGTCGCGGGAATTTATAGAAATACCCGGTGACTTGACGAATGATACCTTCGCGAACACGTTTTGGATCTCGCGTAATAATAATCCGCTGTTCTGGATTCGGCATATCTGGTGGCGGAGGCGGCAATTGTTTCCATTCCTCACGCGTAGCTGTCCGCGTAAGCGAAAAATTCTTTTCTGCCAACCAGTCGGCAGTTAAGCCCAAGCGCAAAAATTCCGGGTCATCCATTTTCTCGATGATTTCTTTGGTCGCATATTGAATGAACGCTTTATCGCGCTCGAGCAGAGATAGCTCTGGCATACCTGGTCGGGCGTTAAATGCTTTGCGGATATTTCTCCACGCCTCGAGTCCCAACCAATACGGATTCGACAATCCAGGACGAGTCACACCTTTGATCATGCAGCAATAGTGACCAAGATTGTTTAAGTGAGTGTGTGGAGTATGAGGAGGTAAAAGCTCCTGCATGAGAGTCGCAAAACCTTCATTCATAATTTTGGTATGAATCGCCCCCGGAATGTAGCGATGCATTTCTTCAAAGCGGCGGGCCATTTCAATTTTCCAAGCGGGCGCATCGGTTGGCAGATTTTTGACAATGGCCTGGAGAATGTTGGCCGTTGCGTGGCGAGGGTGAGCTTTACCTTCTGACGAAACTTGCGGGTCGAAATCGCCCGGGAGTTCTTCAACGGCGTGAACGACATCCTGAGCAAACTCTAAACTGAGCAAATATTGATACCATTCAGAAACTTCGTCGGGATTGTGATCGAGGCGAATTTTCTTCATGTAATCGTCAAATTCGAATGCAGCCTGATTGATGTTAACCGTTCGAACTCCCGAATGGAAATCGTGAATCGCGTAATGAACGTGGCCGACCACGTGATTCAAAATTGAGAATTGCTGTTCGAGCGGAACATCGTCTCGATAGATCGAGTGCTGCTGGCTTCCACCGAAAATAACCATTTCATAGAGAAGACCGCCGCGATCCGCGGACTTCGCCACTTTCGAGCCATCCTGCCAGTGAGTGACCGGCATACGGCCGTTGGCGGCAATCGTGTTGACGTCTGATCCTGGAAGAAACTGAATTATATGATCGCGCGCGTGCGAAAGACCGAGGCGCTCAACAAGTCCGCCCTTCGCGAATAAGAACTGAGTGTATTCTTCGAGCGCTTTCACTTCACTTTCACCTTGGCGACCGCTCCCGACGATGTGATGTGTAGGTTCACTGCCAACGTCGCCGCTTAAGTTTTTATCACAATCGTGATCATGCTTATGGTCGTCGGCGGCAACGGCTTGCGCGGTAAAAAGAGTAACGAATAAAAGTCCAATTTTGAAATTCATCATAGAGGTCCTTCTTTTGTCAGAAGTGAATCGCACTTACCCAAGAAACCTTCGCGAAGGTGAGCACGTTTAGTTTCAAAGTCGCGCAAGTCTTCGCTCGATCGAGCGTAAGTCTCAACCGAATCGGGAGTTATTGTCGCCATGGGAGAATATGTCGACTTGAACAAGAACGTCTGAAGGTTCGCACTCAATCCGAATGCCAAGTCATTCACTGCGTGATCTGCAAGTCGAGTTGTAACGTGGCCGATCTTCGCCCACGGCAATTGCGTTAGGGCTTTGTCGACGGCCATCATGAAAAGGCGGGCACGATCGTAGTCGAGGATCGGAGATACTTTTGAGCCCGGAATACTTTCGAGAAGGTCGGGCGAAAAAATGTCTTCTGAAAAATGCGCGTAAATTTCGATCAACTGAGCAGATGCTTTCGAGAACATCGCTTTTTGATCTTCATTGGTGATTCGTATCGCCCACTCTTCGGCGCTCAGAGAAGGATCAACTTCGTCGATCTTTCCAAGATAGTAGACGCTGCCTAAAAGTTCTTTGAGCACGATTTGAACTTTGGCTGTGGTCTCAGCTAAAACAGTCGCGCGAGTTCGCTTCGACGGGTTCGCTTCGCCTGAACCTAAGAATTCGTTTGCCGTGATGTAGCG
>JAYTDP010000133.1:0-9245 GCA_043735865.1 Bdellovibrionales bacterium | reverse complement strand
GGAGCATCTGTATCCGGTTATGTCACTCAAGCACGATTTTGTGCACAATGGAGTGCGCTTGCTTGGGACGTTGCCTAATTTATTCAGTAAAGGCCCTATTTGGAGCGCTAGGCAGCACAGCAAAGGGATGTTCGCTAAGATGGCGACCGTTCTGCAATCAGGGCTTCGGTTGCCTGAATCGACGGCTGTCCAATTTCTTGCCGCGCGAATTCTTCATAATTTGGAAAAACACAAAGGCGGCCGCAAGGGTGTCTTGTGCGTCGTCAGTTGTAATTCAGGCGAGGGCAAAACTTTAATATCGAATTGCCTCTCAGTTGCACTGGGTTCGTTCGGCACAAAAGTCCTTTTAGTCGAGGGCGATACATTGCGATCGTCGGACGAAAATATCTTCAATATTAAACCCGATATCGGTTTTGCGGAAGTTCTTGAGAAAAAAGCCGAGCTTGGGCAAGTGGTTAAACCAACCGAATTTAGCAATGTCTTCTATTTATGCCGAGGTATGTCTCGACCGGCATTGAGCTTACTTCAGTCTCAAAACTACAATGACTTTTTAAATCAGGCTCGGGAGCAATTCGATATTATTCTTATCGATACACCAGCATTTGCAGTGGGGCCAGAAGCGCTGTTTATGGCGGGACAGAGTGACATTGGTTTGGTCATCGCGACCGCGCACCAAACTAAACAAGAGGCTTTTGCAGAGCTGGCCGAGTCGCTTCATGCGAGAGGCACAAAAAATTTATACGCTATCATGAATCGATCAGGATATCGGGGATACGCAGCTGAGGCTTATTATTACAGTGATCGTCTCAAAGTCGCCGAAAGAAACGCCGCATGATAAACACTAGGCTTAAGAAAATAATTGCTTACTTACTGGTGACAATTATCCCTTGCAGTTCTCTCGCTCAAAATCGCCCGGGAGTATCTGATCCCTTTACGCGTTCAATTTCTGAATATTTTTACAGTCGCACTGGCAATGAAATTTTAAAACCGATCCGAATTATCGGGGGAGTCCTACAGCCCGGAGTTTATCATGTGCCGGCCGAAACCGACCTGGGCACTCTGATATCCATTTCTGGTGGGGTACTGGGGAATTCCGATGTCACGAAGGTTAGGTTTACTCAAGCCGGTCAGAAGACTCGCGAGCTCGATTTGTATGATCATATCGACCAAGGTCATGAAATAAAGCTTCAAGGTGGCGAGATCGTCTTTATCCCCCAGAAGACTGGCTGGATATCGAGCGAAACCGCTACGACCCTTTCTATTGTTCTTGGGTTTATTTCTGTCGGGCTCACCGCCTATGTCATCTCTCGCGGAAACTAAGTTGTTTTTACGCGAAAATTGAACAGAATAAAAGGTGATGACTGTTCAGCTTGCACCTTCAGTATTCTATCGCAAAATTCGTGGCCTCCAGACTGTCTATAGTTTTGAAACCCGCCGTTATTTTTATTGTAACGAGGTCGCGTCGGTTGTTTTAGAAGGTTTGGCTAAAAATTTAAGCAGTGAGAAAATTGCGACAAATATGACGAGCGAATATGCCGTTACATTTGCCAAAGCTCATCGCGACGTCTTAAAGACAATTGAGATTTTTCATAAGAACAAACTTGTTCGAAAAGCGAGAAAATCTCTGGGGCGAGTACAAAAAAATAAAAGCGTCGGCATTGGTGTGTCGAGCGAGCTTTTTGAAAAGCAACTTCAACTCGAACTCAAAAAGTACTTAGCAAAAAAGAATTTCGTGAAGATTCCGCGATTTTTTAATAAGCAGGCGGAGGAGTGGGTTCGTAGCCAAGTTCGTTCGGCGAAATATATACAAAAGAGTCACGATGCAGTCAGTGCGGTTGAGGATTCGATGAGAGTCAGCGCACTTCATGACGTCTTATTTTTGATTTTTAACAGTGATGAAATGATTGAGTCTATTCGAATCATTACCGGTAATTCCCGAATTAAAGGTTTCGTAGGGCGCGGGTATCGTCTCCGCGCTAATCCTCAACATTTTTTTGATTGGCACTCGGATATGGCTGAGGGGCGCCGGCTTGCGGTCAGTATCAATATTAAATCGTCGCGATACGAGGGTGGAGATTTGGAGATTAGAGAGTGTCGCCGGCCCGCTCAGCTACAGCGGGTGAAAAACCACCGGTTTAATTCGGCGGTTCTCTTCAATGTTCGCAAGAATTTAGAACATAGAGTCGTAAGCGTTCAAAGCGGGCAGAAGCATGCGTTTGTCGGTTGGTTTACGACAAAGTCCGACTTGAATGCCAAGTTTTGGTAAAATATGAATTATAGAATCTTCGGTCAGGTCATTGGCAGTGATTGTGATTTGAGCCCGTGTCACAAGACATCAAGTCAGAAACCAATTGTTCGAATCTCACGCGCGACAAAAATACATTTGAAGATGCGAACCAAAAGTTGTTTGCATACGATGCGGTTCGCGAATGGTTCCATTTATGCGCAGTATTGGCGTACTGCGCGCGGCTATAAAGTCAAACTTCAAAATGTCGGCGATTTTTGGGTTGATAAGTCTGGTAGTCGAATTTATTACGAAATCGTCGATGGCCAGAGTCCACTTCAACGAACAGTTCTAATCGTGAACCACATATTACCGGCCGTTTTGAGTCTTCACGGCTTTTTAATTTTACACGGAGCCGGGATTGTATCTGACAAGCGTGCACACCTTTTTGTCGGACCGCCCGGCCTGGGTAAGTCGACGATGGCGTCCTATTTAAACTCGAAAGGCTTTTCGGTGCTCTCGGACGACGCGGTCATCGTGAAGCAGCGAGGCTCTCAGTTTTTTGTGGGACAGTCGCCGCCGCTAATACGCGTTTGGGATAAGGCTCGAAAAAATAAACAGAAAGAAGTGATTCAAATCGTGCAAAAGAACACGGCTAGCCGCTGGGTACCATTAGAAGCCGTACACTTTCCACGGTTGGTAAAAAAGATGGCTCGCAAAGGCATTTTCAAAAAGCTGACTGAGCTTGATGGAGTCGTGGCGCTTCTATCGCAGGTATTTCGATTGGATTTGGATCGAAGAGACCTCCAAGAAAAAGAGTTTGACGCTATTACGTCACTCAGTTGTTCAGTTCCGATGTTACAGTGGCCACACAGCCATGATAAGGCGTCTCTCGCGCGCGTAGAAAAAATGCTTGTCAACGGCGTGACGTGAACTCTACTATGCCTTCATGGAAATTCGAGATGATGTGGTTTCAAAAAAACTAGATGGCGAAGAGATTTTATTGCAGTTGCGTTCTGGAACCTATTTCGGTTTGAACGAGACTGGTACTTTTCTCTTTGAACTGGTAAAAAAAGGTGCCTCAAAAGACGATTTGATCACGGCCGTTGCCGAAGAGTTTCAAGTCGATGCTCAATCAGCGGCGCGCGATGTTGAAGAATTTTTTGAAGCCCTTAGCATCAACGGTTTTATTAAAAGCTAAATAAATGAATACAATCTATGGCGATATTTACGGTGGTGATGCCTGGTTGAAATGGCGCACCACCGACGTCGGGGTCTGTCCTCTGCCCGGAGAGTACACCGTAGTTTTGACCGGTGATGAAGGGTCCCCAGAAGGTTTTGTCAGCGACCCATTGGGTTTGCGCCCCCTGTATTACTATTTCTCATCACCTGGCGAGTTGGTTACTGGCAAGACGCTTGCCGAAATTGTCGAGCGTTCTGGCGGAAATCCGCAGATCAACTGGGATTATTTATACTCGTTTTACGCCTACAATTTTGATTTTGGTAACTCGACGCCTTACCAGAATATTTTTCGCATTCCGGCTGGGCAATTGCTGTCAAAAAATAAGTTGGGCGTCTGGGGATTGCGCCGGTTTTTCAGTGAACTCGTGTCGACTTCCCCACGACATTTTAGAGAGGTTTTTGTCTCGACAATTCTTGAAAGGGCAAGGCGTGGGCCTTCTTTTGCAGTTGCGTTTAGTGGTGGCTTCGATTCATCACTTCTATTGTCAATCCTATTAAGTGAAGGATTCCCCGCTACGGCATTGTGTTTGAATTTTGAAAGTGGAATAGAATCTAGCGCGGAAGCACTATCAGCTTTTACCGATCGGTGGGGCAAAGAACGGTTTACCCGCATTGACGCGGATTCGATTCCACCAAGCGAGTTCGGCTGGACATTCGGTGCTCAAAACATCAACTGGCCGTCCCTCAATTTATTTAAGCCGTTGATGAAAGAGGCGCGCCGCCAAAATCTTAAGTCGGTGTGGACAGGGTGGGGCGCCGATGAAGTTTTCTGTCGCGACCACACGATTTTAAATGCGCTTTTATTGAATAGCGATATACGTAATTTCATTTCAACCTGGAAAGATCTTCGTACTCAAGGCCAATCTCCCTCACAATTGCTGCAAGTCGTATTGCGCGAATTTTTACCTCAACCAATTAAGTTAGCGCTTGCCCGATTTCTACCTTTGCATTCGCCAGCTGATCTGCCACGCGTGAAATATTTCGCAAAGCAGGCGCGATTGGCGCGTGTGCAACGGCAATCAAAAAAGCCGCTCGAGCGCGAGCTTCGAGAGAGATTATTCGGGTCAGGAGGGCTTGCTTATACTGCCGCTCAATCTCAGGAGTTTGCAGCTCAATATGGCCTTCACTTTTCTTTCCCATTTTATGATCTTCGAATTATTTCAACGGTGCTTGACATGCCGCCGCAGTCTTTTTCCCGAGACGGCATTGATAAGTATGCCTTGCGAGCGGCATTTGCCGATTTGCTCCCAGAAGTTATCGCAAAGAACCGCAGCACCCAGGATTATAAGCATTGGATTATGCGCCAGCTGCGATACGATCGCGAGCCGGTATTAAATTGGCTTAAATCGCATTCCGCTCTGCGGGAAAACGGAAAAATTGACTTGAGTCAACTAGACAGGCCGTGGCCAAGTGACTACGCTTCCGTAATACAAGGCCACTTAGTTACATTACTTTATATGGCTCAGTGCCAATCCTTTGCGGGGAAACATGAAAAAAAAGAAACCATACTCTAAGCCTATCTTAAAAAAAATTGGCACAATTCGAGATTTAACCACAGCTATGAGTTTAGGAGCTAGTGCCGACGGCGCGGCGCCACCGCTACCTAGTAAGAAGGCATGTATTACTCCGGCGCCGCAGATTGATGAGCATCGACATTTGCTGATGGATGACATCACCCAAAATCAATTTCGGCGCGCGATCATGCAGAAAGTAAAACCTGGAGATGTTGTTTTAGATTTAGGCACAGGGAGTGGTCTCCACGCTTTATTTGCGTGTCAGGCTGGGGCTAAAAAAGTCTACGCAGTCGATATCGAATCTATTGTTGAAGTTGCGAAAGAGACGGCATTTGCGAATAATTTTGGAGATCGCATCGAATTTATTATGGGCAAAGCACATGACATCGAGTTGCCCGAAAAAGTTGATGCAATTATCACCAACGTCGGTTTTTTAAATACGCTCACGACGTTGCCGGATATGGTTCGCTATCACTTAAAGCCGGGTGGCAAAATTATTCCGACTGCGCTTGAACTGAATTTTACTTTCGTCAATGTGCCTGATTTTTATAGTTCGAGAGTGAGTTTTTGGGACAACAAAATATATGACCTCGACTTCAGTGCTTTTAGGCAGATGGCGAGTCATCATCCGCTCTATACGGAGTACAAAACCGACGAACTACTGATGCCTTCGCAGTCTCTCGGCCGCATCGAATTGAGCTCGGTCGTTGATGACTATATGGAGCGCACCGTGACATTCACGGCGGATTTCGACGGTGTGGCCCATGGTTTGGGTGGTTGGTATCACTTTTGGAATGACGGTGAGATTCTCATGTCAACTGAACCGCCGATACGTATGGATCGCGATGTTTGGCGCAATATATTTTTACCCTTCGAGCAGCCTCTCTCATTTAGAAAAGGTGAGCGTTTCGAATTTCAAATTGGGATGTATGCGCGCGGCGGATATCGAGGTCCATTCTGGCGCTGGAAAGGCAAACGCGATGGAAACGTCATTGTTGACCAATGCAGTTTCTACGCAACACCTTTAAGCAAGCAAATCATCGAGAAGATAGCCGTACAGTAAATTGGGGAGCGATCACACTTTTTAGCCACGATAAGTTGTAGTGCATAGCTTCGCGAAAATTACTTTTTGTATAATTCTTAATATAGAAATACTTCCAACTTGTTTGGTCGGGTGCGAATAAAAACTCGGCGTCGAAGATTTTTGCCGCAATAGTGTTGGCTCGGGGCAAGCGTACCATAAGCCCGGATGTATCAATTATGCCGACCTGCTCGAGAGCATAACCAACGAGCACGAACACCCGATGAAAATTGTGTATCTGAATAAGCTCGTGCAGCCGCGTCCAATCCCATTGGGCCGAATATTTGCTCCAGAATAATTTCAGATCGATAAGCTTCGAGAGTGAAACGAAGTTATCTTGGTAGCCCCAATTGACGGCTAAGTGGAAAAACTGATCGGCTAAATCGAGTGCCCTGCCGCCTGTATGTAAATTTCGAAATCTCCAAGCCAAACCCGGGTCGGCCGACCAGAATGGCTTAAAATGCCAATCGACGGAGATCTCTATGGCGCCATTTTTTTTTACGAAAGCGTACCGATTGTCAGCGCCGATCCAGCGCGGTTGGATGTATGTTTCAAAGTCATACTTACGCATTCGCTTTTCTAAGTCGCAAAAGTCGCCAATTGAATCATCAGTACTGAGAAGGTCGATGTCGCAACAATTACGCTGACCATAGGTATCGTAAATATCGTCAAGCATTGCCATGCCCTTGAGCCGAACTGAAGACATCGCCAATTCTATTTTCTTGCATTCATTTAAGAGCATCGCGTTCTGAAATTCGTTGTGGGCAAATGCCAATAAAAAATGAGGGTGCAATTCTGCAGGTATGTGACTTTTGAATCGGCTGTAAGCCCAAGCGGCGACGTGATGTCTCTGGAGGTGTGGCAATAATTTTTGCCAGTCTTCGGTGGTCCACCCGTCACAATTTGCTGTTTCGCCGAGAATAGCCAAAAAAATTGAGGCTAGTTCCCGTTTGTTCATATTGCGAATCTGCACTAGAATAATCCTGTGAAATATTTTTTTATCACGATCGAATCATTATACTATTTCTGGCGAGTTCGACGAGCGCATCGGGATCAAAAAATCCCTTTTCAAGATCTTATGTCAGCAGCTTACCGGCCGCGCGCAGGATTGGCTGTCTACGACACTAGACATTTGTCGTGGGCGCTGCGGCTTTTGAGGCATGTGTCGACGCTCCTCAACGATAAAAATCACTGCTTCTTGGTCAGCCTCACATTGTTGCATCTCTGCCAGTCGGACGCGTGCTTGGTTGTCGGTGCATATGATTTTAAAAATCGTCCCGGCGATCTCCATGCGTGGCTGGTGTATAAGAACCAAGTCTTTACGACGGATCAGCGGATACCAACCGCCATATTGGTTCAATATCCGAAACCTTTTACGGGTGATATAGATTCGGTAGCCCACATCTTCGAATTTTAACTACGGCCTGATTAAAAATAAAGCGACTTAAGGTTAAAAAGATTCCCGCGTAGACGATAAATTGTGCGATCAGCAGGGCGTGCATTAACTGCATGGACCCGGTTAATAGAGTCGTGCGGATAGCAGAAATATAAATGGCGTGTGGAATAAGCGCTTTTATAGCGATTTGGAGCGCATGCGGAAATACGTCAATAGGAAAGTAGAGGCCGGACACGACGGTCAAAAGGAGCGTATATGCAGTCACGACTCCATCACCTCGGCCGAAGTATAAAGTCAGCGATCCGAGCGTGGCACCTAAAAATAAAAATAATGGCAAACTCGACACCAATAATAGTAATGCTAAAGCACCGCCGGTAAGACTAAAGCGAAAATCAAAAAATACACAGGCAATAAACAAAATCATGACAGTGCTCGTGCATTCACGGATCGAAAGCATAAGCGTCGATGCGATCAGCTTCTTATACTTATGGCTAGAATTGGCTAAGATTTCATACAGGATGCCTTGGTTTGCCAGGTACCGAGTACTCCGAGAAAAATTTCCGGTCAGCGCGATCGGAAGCATAATAAAAATCTCGCCCGACAGGAGATAGAAAAAATAGTTCGTGGTTTGCCATGCACCACCTAATTCTGTCGTGGGTTGAAGCGCTCGAGAAGTATAGTAATAAAGCGCGACGCTCACCGAGGCGACAAGGAGTTGGAAGATGACATTTCGCCACGACGGGAATTGGTATTTCATCTCGTGTCGAAAAAGTAAATTTAAGATGAGGATCACGTGAAAACACCATCCTTCAATTGGAATTGAGAAAATTCTTTAAGGACGTTTCGGTAATTTTCTTGGGCTGAGATGAGAATGCACTTTTGCAAGTGTTGCTGTAGGCGCAAATAGCCCAATACACTTTGCACGACGTGTGGATCTAAAAAACTGAGTGGTTCATCAATGAGGTATAGCCTGGCTCGAGAGCACATAAAGCCGCGTACTAAGTGTATAAGTTGCTTATTTCCTCGCGAGCAATCGCCATAATTCTTCTTCAAAAGCGGCTGAATCGGCAAATGCAATTTTATTTTTCCTAATTGTTCTGAAAAAGACTCTTCTTCGTAAAAATAGAGCAGATTGTCAGTCACAGTCATGTCGGACCAAAAACCGTTCTCCATTGGTTCAATGAGGCGAATGTCTTTACTTTCGGCACGTGCGTCGAGGCCATGCTTCACTTCAGCGAGTTGTATGAATCCATCGTCTTCTTCGAGCAAACCGCGAATCATTCGAAGTAAGGTCGTCTTCCCACATCCATTGTTGCCAAAAATAGCCGCCGCGACGCCAGATTTAAGTTGGAGATCGAGATCGCTAAAAACAAGTTGAGAACCAAAACTTTTCGAGAGCCCGGAGATATTTAGGTACGGTGCCATATTGACCAGTGTAGGAAGGCCTTCTACGATAATCAATCGATAAGGGGACTGATGAAAGTTGCACTCGTCGCTCTACATTCCTGTGAGAAATATACGCCGTTAGCGTTGCTATACTTGAAGGCTTACTTAGTTGAGCATAAACAAAAGCCTATTGAAGACATCGAGATTTTAGAGTTTAGTGTTCAGTTAGAAGTGCCATCCATCGTTGACGCCATTTTAAAAAGCGGTGCCGAAGTCGTCGGTTTCTCATGCTACGTGTGGAATATTCTGAAAGTGCAGGACGTCGCTCGCCGCCTCAAGGGCGCGCATGCGGATATTAAAATTGTATGGGGCGGGCCCGAGGTCGGGCCAATCTCAGTTTCA
>JAYTDP010000132.1:0-4617 GCA_043735865.1 Bdellovibrionales bacterium | reverse complement strand
GTTAAGGTATTGATTGCTCGCATGAGCTCACCTTGGAGCGCGCGCTGATAAGAAATCTTTTGCGCGTAAGAGCTGACACCAAAATCTTGCTTTTCGAATATTTCGAGACCGATAGAGCCAATGCGATTTCCACCGAGCTCAGACATAATCGCCATTTGCGTCGACGGCAAAAGCTCACGTGGAACCATGATTGTCGAACCATCCGCCGCCACTCTAAACTGAATATTTTTCGATTGAAGATTTGAGAGGATCGTCGGCATTTGATCCGGAGCCACATTCGAGAGCAATACAACGTAGTCGGACTTTGATAGGGTAAAGGTAACCGCGACCAATCCAACGAGCGAAACTGCAGCTGAAAAGAGTATAACACGTTTCTTCAGCGGAGGAAGTCCGCCGAAAAACTGATTGAATTGCGAGAGAATCGTACCCAACAATTTATTCATTCATCAAACCTGCATCTTCATGATTTCTTGATACGCATCGATCACTTTATTTCGAACTTGCATAAGTAATTTAAAAGCGACCGCTGCTTTTTCTGTCGCGATCATCACTTCAGGAATATTTTTTGTTTCGCCCGTTGCGAGTTTTTGTTGTTGCACGTCTGCGGCTTGCGAAAGCTCGTTGACCGAGCCAACCGCGTCTTTGAGAGTATCGGCGAAGCTTTTGCCTCCGCCGATCGCGCCCGCGTCTTCGTTCACGCGGTCATTGCGTATCTCACTGGATGTACGTCCAGTCTTCATCAGCAAATCTGAATTTTTGATCGATAAGCCGTCCATGGCTCTCCCCTCAAATTGTCCGTTCATTAACTAAGAAGCAAAATCAATGCCGTAAGGAAAATTCTATCTTCCGATTTCTAATGCAGTCGTTGCCATGTCTTTAGTCGCCTGCATTGCCGAGACGTTCGCCTCGTAAGATCGAGTCGCTTGGATCATGTTTGCCATCTCTTCCATCAAGTTGATGTTCGGATACGCGACGAAACCCTCTTCGTTTGCATCTGGATGATTTGGTTCATATTTCATATTTGGCGCACCCGTATCAACCGAAACATCCGTAACCTGGACCCGCTGTACGTTTTTGTCAGGTTCACTCGTCAAAATTTCGCCGAAGTTACGGGTTTCTGGCATCGACTCGAAGACCACGTCCTTTCGTCGGTACGGACCACCTTCAGGTGTGCGAGTCGTGTTGATATTCGCGATGTTCGACGAAATGGTGTTCATGCGCATTCTTTGCGCCGTCATACCGCTACTCGAAACTCTCAGGCCCGTTGAATAATCCATTATCTACCGCTCTGTCCTTCGGTCACTGCGTAAGCAAGAGATCCGAGTTTTTTGTTTATTAACTGAATCGCCGCTTTGTACGCGATCTGATTATCCGCTAGTTCGGCCATTTCTCTCTCGAGATCCACGGTGTTTCCGTCATTATTAAGTGCGATATCTGGATTGTCGTAAACATCTGCCGAAACCTTATCGATAGAACTGCCGTTCACTGGAAATTGATCTTCGTGATCGACACTCATTGCGCCCAAACCATTAATATCTACCGCGCGTGAAAGGGCATCTTCAAAATCTAATTTCTTAGCGTGGTAGCCGGGAGTCTCGGCATTTGCGATATTCGAAGTCGCGACGTTCTGCTTGAGTTGTCGAAAATTGATCGAGGCCCCAAGCGCGTTCGTGGTTTTGTCAAATAAGCCGCTCATAATTCTGCGCCTACTTTCTCAATATCCAATTTATATTCGTTCAATTTGTTGCGGAGGGTGCGGATACTAATTCCCAGCATGTGCGCCGCTTGCGTGCGGTTATTGTGCGTGTGCTCGAGAGTTTTCATGATGAGGCGCTTTTCTGCTTC
This sequence comes from Bdellovibrionales bacterium, assembly GCA_043735865.1. Classification (GTDB taxonomy): domain Bacteria; phylum Bdellovibrionota; class Bdellovibrionia; order Bdellovibrionales; family UBA1609; genus CAYHVK01. The sequence continues at coordinate 2,772 of JAYTDP010000132.1, read as the reverse complement.
TTCCACCGTCATACCCACGCTCAAATGATCGCGATCGCTTCTCATGTCGGCGAAGTTTTCAATATGCAGATCTAGCTCTTCGATCACCGGGCCCGGAGAAAGCAACACTGCTCTTTCAATTACATTTTGCAATTCACGAACATTACCCGGCCAACGCCAGTTTAAAAGTTTTCGTAAACCTAAATCACTCAGCGGCTTGAGCGGCATCCCATTCACCGTGCTCGACATTTCGATAAAAGAACGCGCGAGCAATTCAATATCCTTCGGTCGCGATCGAAGCGCGGGAATTTCGACCGGGATGACATTGAGACGATAAAATAAATCCTCGCGAAACAGACCCTTCGTTACAAGCGAATGCAGATTTTTATTTGAAGCCGAAATTAATCGGACGTCTACCTTTACCGGCTTGGTGCCGCCAAGACGTTCAACTTCGCCTTCTTGAATAACGCGAAGAAGTTTGGTTTGCAGGTGAAGAGGCATTTCAGAAATTTCATCGAGAAGAAAGGTTCCTCCGCTTGCAACTTCAAACTTGCCGAGCTTGCGCTGATCTGCGCCTGTGAAAGCCCCTCTCTCGTAACCGAAGAGTTCAGCTTCAAGTAGACCCTCAGGAACTGCGGCACAGTTAAGAGCAATAAACTCCTTTGAGGCGCGTGAGCTTTTCGAGTGGATGTACCGAGCCAAAAGTTCTTTGCCGGTGCCGCTCTCACCTTGAATTAAAATCGCCGCGCGGCTCGTCGCAATGCTGTCTGCCATCTCTAAAAGTTTTTTCATTTTCAGGTCGGCAGTTTGAATGATCTTCAAAATATCTCCTCTTTCACAAAATCAATTATAGGTCCGCGGCGGCAGGAATACGGTCGATATACTTTTTGTACGAATCAGCAAACGAAGCCTGCTTTAATTTCTCTTCAGCTAATTTTTTGTAGAACTCTCCGCCTTTTTCGGGAAGAGCCGCCCACAATTTTTGTGCGCCTTTTAAGTCGCCCTCGTCGAATAGAATTTTTCCGGCGCGATACCGGATTGAGCTCATAGGGCGTTTGTTTTCGAACTGATCGAGCAAAGTGACGTAAGTTTCAACAGCCGCAATTTTTTTACCTTTTTCGAACTGCGTTTCGGCTTTGAGCTCAAGAGTTTTGGCCCACGTTTCGTCAACTACTTTGGATTTAGAGTGCATATCTTCAATCTTCTGCAAATACTCTTCGGCTTCGTCGAACTTGGCGGTCTTGAGTGAGAGGCCGGCAAGATTGACATACGGCTGCACCAGCAACTCTTCTTGGCCATTCCAAGTTGCAACTTGCTCTTTCAAATACTGGATCGCCTGATCGTAGTTTCCAACCAACTCGGCAACTCGAGCACCAATTTGGACACGCTCGATATTTTCTTCCGGGCTCAATGGCAATTTGATTTTTTGCAACTGCGAAAGCGCTTCTTGATATTGCTTTTCTTCGAGAGCGACGGCCGCCATCCGAAGATTCAATTGGTCAATAGTCGGAAGGTTTTCATACACGCGGCGCTTTTTATACTCTTTGGTGCCGACCATTTTTTCGAGTTGGCCTCGAAGCTGAGCGTAGTTCTTTTGGGCCTCTTTATATACTCCAGATTCTTCGTAAGCCCGCGCGCGGTAATATGGAATATCAATACGAGTTGAATTTCTCAGCCAGGTTTTAGCGTATTTACCGTGAACGTTCATGGCATTCATGAAGTCACCTTTTAAAAGCTCCTGCTTCATGATATCCGAAATGTTTCTTAATATACGGCTACGGAATACATCTTGATTCGAAACAACCGGGTGCTCGCGGTAATAATTCACCAGTTTTTCTAGGGACGCAGTATGTTCATTACGTCGGGTGAAGCCGTCACATATAACGAGAGTCACAAATTCATCCATGCGCGGAAGCGTGGACTTCGCCGAAATGTCTTCAATCTCTTTCAGCGCTTTTTCTTTTTCTTTCTCTTTCATTCCTTTAAAACCCTGCGCGAGCATGCGAATGCGGGAGACTTCCGATCCCTGCGACGTCGGGAAGCGAAAATAACCTTCGATAAATGCCCCGGTCACTCGGGTTTGATCTGCGCCGAGTATCTGTAGCAACTCCCCAATACGAGTGAGGGCGAATCCGCCATGGGGATGAGCGGGATACATTTTTAGGTAGTCAATGAAACCCTGAAGACTCTTGCGATATTCGCCCATCCAGAATTGCGATTCGGCGAGATTGTAAGGAGCGTTCGGTAAAATACGCGCATGAGCTGGGTATTTTTTAAGCGCCGATTGGTACGCTTCAGCTGCATCTTTATATTTGCTTTGACCAAAATAGACGTCACCGCGGCGATAAGTCGCTTCAACGGCAGAGGTCTTTTCGACCGGGTCTTTTTCTATTTCAGCATAAAGGCGAAGCGCATCCGCTGGCTTATAAAGAGAAATATATCCATCGGCCATCGCGAGCCGAACGGAATCGCGCTCACTTGAAGTCGGATATTTCTGAAGGTAGCGTTCTAGATTTTGCAAAGCTTCTGCGCCATCTCCACGGTAAAGAGCTGAATAACCGAGAAGTAGCAAATTTCGTTCGGCCAAAACAGAATCCGGATATTTTTGTAAGAGATATTTGTATTCGCTACGAAACTGCTCGTAATCAACGGGGTCGCCTTTTTCTAAATAGCGCTGAGCGCCCTGTTCGGCTTTCATGTTGCGCATGATTTCGTCATAGGGGCTGTCAGGATATTTCTTCATGAAATATTCGTAAGTTTCGTAAAACGAGCCCGTTCGTTGCTTCAAATGAA
>JAYTDP010000131.1:0-5488 GCA_043735865.1 Bdellovibrionales bacterium | reverse complement strand
ACGCCGGCGAAGGCCTGACCTGAGAATAAGAAGAGTGCAAATAAAGAGAGACGGAACATAAAACCCCCGTGGGACATCGTCATCCCAGAGGCTATTTTTGTCTAGACTGATTTTTACCGATTTATTTTTTTTGCTCGTCTATCACTTGATTGTCGCCGCTCATCTCTACTACATCCTGGTTTGAAGCTGGCGGAGCTACCGACGCAATCTTGAGATCTTCTTCAATAGGTCTCGGGCCATTAGAGAAAATCCGTTCGCCATTGACGATATAAATATTGTCGGCACGGTACGCCACGTAGTGACCGAATATCCGTACAACTTTTGGGGTTTCCGCTCGGCCGACCGACACATTTAAAAAGACCATTACAGAAAGTAGAAAAGTGAAGCGATTCATTTGTGCCCCCAAGTCTCTCTATTAAGAGCAGTAAGTGTGCCACTAAAAACTTTAGCGGGTTTCAGTACTTTAGCATTTTTGAGGCAGGCAAACTGCTATTAATATTACGGCAGATGCCAAAGTGTTGGTCGTATTAAAATGAGACACCCTGAAGTTGCCGCGGCAAACCGCTCAAATTAAATTGAGCAATCGCCATATAGGGGGAGCTCGCTCCGCATTAAGCGTGGCGTTTCGCATCAGCAGAGGCACAAGCGTCTCTTCAGCTGTCGGCCCGCCATGATTTCCGAAGTAGTCTTCCGAAAAAACTGTTTGCCGATCTGGAATCAAGACAGCGTTCGGGGCATTCGCGGCGCTCATGTAGTAGGCCATATTCGATAGAAAAAATGGGTAATATTTAGTTTCGCTTTGCACATCGAGAAGGGATGGGCACTGCCATGGACCTTGATCGATCTTCATTGCGATGTGATCGCGGGCACAATCCGTATCGCCGCGCAAACTCACTTGAGTACGGCCGGTTTTCGAGCGGACTTGGTAACCGTCAGCCGTTCGCTCAACGAGCAACTCGACTCCAGAATGTTGGAGAGCATGTTCGAGGAGTGCCGGCTTCGGCGAATTTTTCTTGGTCCAAAAAAGTGCCGCCATCCGGCTTTCATTGAGAATAGTCACCGGTGGCTTTATGAGCTTTTCAATTTCGACAACGTTCTTAGTAATGGGGTTGAATCCATGATCGGCACTCAGAAGACTCACTATCCTTTGGCGCGTACCGGACTCACTTTCTCTGAGAGCTTCGAATAATGGTTCGAGTAGTTCGTCGAGCGTTTCAAGATACGCCTGGGCCTCAGGAGAATCAGGACCGTGAGAATGACTTATAAAATCGAGGCCAACCAAATGAATGAAAACAAAAGCTGGCCACTGTGACGGGCGCGATTTTTTGAGCATTAATTGGAGGATTTCGATTTTCTTTTGATCTGCATAGGCATATTCGCCTTCGGCGATTTGAATGACTGTACTCAAATCGGCAAGCGGGGCGTGAACGGTGGCGTCGACGCTGAGTCCATAATCGAGGCTGATTGAGGTCTCGCCTCTCTGGCTTAGTCGATGAAAAACATTGCTTTCATGTGACACGAGCGTGCCGTATTTCTTTCGTTCCAGTGGCTTTTCAAAATCGTAGTAGTGTCCATCCAAGAAAAATTTATTTCCGAGAAATCCGTTTTCATTCACCGGTTGCTCGGTCAGCAAGCACGATACATTCGTAAAAGTCAGACTCGGAAATGCGGCATGCGCCTGATAAAATTGCCGATCCGTATGGAAAAAGCGGCGAATGTTCGGTAGGCGCCCAGAAGCCAAACCATTTTTTAAGGTGCGGACAGAAAGGCCGTCGATCAGAAAAAATACCGTTGTTTGCCCGGGCACGGCGATTTCGGTCGGTTCGTATTCGTCTGCAATTTGCTCGCGGGATGCGCACGAGCTCAATGCTGCGATCGCAATCAGTGCGGTCACTAAAATGGCCATTAAGCGGGGGAGGGTTCGGGGGTTGAGCATGTGGGAGAACTCTTTGCAATTTCGGTGGCTTAACTTGGTGGGCGGGGGATCATTTGGGATTGCTGCTATCAGGGTTACTGGGGCCGTAGGTGCGTAATTCGTGCACGCGAATGCCGACAATTGTCTCCGCGCGGGGCTAGAAATTACTTAAATTCAGCCATGACCTGGGCGAGGTATTCGGGCGCGGGACGCAACTCACTCTCACTTAATTTTACGAGTGGCTTCGAGCCAATTCGCAACGTTTCTTCGAACGCCGGCGCCTTGTTATCGAGGTAAAATAACCCCGTCAAGATATGGCCCTGTTCGCGGTGCTCTCGCAACAGGCGAGTCGCTTGGCTTCTATCTTTTAGATTATGTTCTTCGCCTAATTTTCGAAGCGTTAGTTTCGAACCATCTGCCATTTCGATGATGCTCATGTCGCCCGCTTCGCTTTCGATCACGACTTCGTCTTTGCCTTGGATAAATCCGAGTTCTTGCAGAGACACTTTGTGCTCCTTCACGTAATCGTAACTACGAGTTGAGCCGTCATGGTTGCCGTAAGCAATGCAAGGTGAAACGACGTCGATGAAAGCGGTCCCATTATGTCGAATGGCCGCATCGATGAGTGAAGTGAGATGTTTCGCGTCGCCAGAAAAAGATCGAGCTACGAAATCGCACCCTACTTCAATCGCGAGAGAACATAGATCAATTGTTTGGAGTGGATTTTTGTCTCCATACTTTTGAACCGCATCATAGTCGGCCGTGGCCGAGAATTGCCCTTTAGTGAGCCCGTAGACGCCATTGTTTTCAACGACGTAGACCATCGGCACATTTCTTCGAAGAAGATGGATAAAGCCGCCGAGACCGATGCTGGCGGTGTCGCCATCGCCCGAAACCCCAATGATTCTTAAGTCACGATTCGCAACCCGTGCGCCGGTCGCGACGGCCGCCATACGACCGTGAATCGAATTAAATCCGTGCGATTGATTCATAAAGTACGCGGGAGTTTTTGAAGAGCATCCGATTCCCGAGAGTTTCGCGACTTGGTGAGGGTGAACTCCGGACTGAAAATAAGCGCTGATAATGTGCTTGGTAATACTGTCATGACCGCAGCCGGTGCAAAGAGTCGATTCGCCACCCTGATAATCTTTGATCGTGAGGCCCCATTTGTTTTCGCTCATAACATGGCCTCCATTTTCGCAACGACGATTTCGGCGGCAAGAGGCAGGCCATCGAAATGAGTCACGGACGTGATTTTGTGAGCAAGTGCGGGGAAGTCAGATCGCAAAAGGCCCGCGAGTTGGCCGTCGCGATTTTGCTCAATCACGACAACGCGATCGTGAGCGGCGATGTAATCGCGAACCTCATCTTGAAATGGAAGTGACCGTATACGCATATACGAAGTTTCAGTTTTTAACAGTGAACGAGTTTCGGCAATCGCCGCTTCGCTCGAGCCGAAAGCAATGAGTCCAATTTGAGCTTTCGGATTTTTATCGACAATCGGTTTCGGCAAATGGGTACGAAGATTTTCAAACTTTCGTTTGAGTCGCATCAAAAGCTCGCGAAAATTATCGTGGTCTTCAGAATACGCTGAAGTCTCGGTATGTGCGGTGCCACGGGTGAAGTAGGCTGCCTGCGCGTGAGGAGTTGCAGGAAGTGTGCGGTAAGGCACGGCATCGCCATCCACATCGCGATAGCGGCCGAATTCGCGGCCTTGAGCGCTTTTTTCCATCAGCTGCTCGGCATTTAAAACCTTTCCGCGTTGTAGCGGGCGATTTGAAACTTGAAATTCTTTGTCGATCGACAAGTTCATACCTAAATCCAAATCCGACAATACAATCACCAGGGTTTGAAATTGCTCGGCGAGGTCGAGGGCAGTTTGGCCGAATTCAAAACATTCACTCAACGTGCCGGGGAGTAAAAGAATATGTTCGGCATCGCCGTGAGATAAATTTCTCGCCGAGCGCAGATCGCCCTGCAGAGTACGGGTTGGTAAGCCCGTTGAAGGGCCTGCACGTTGAACGTCCCATATGACGGCCGGGATTTCGGCGAAGTAGGCAAGGCCGGCGCCCTCGGCCATTAATGAAAGCCCGGGGCCTGACGTGGGCGTCACGGCACGAGCACCGGCCCATCCGGCACCGATCACCATGTTGATGGCACTCAGTTCATCTTCTGCTTGCACAATTGCAAATCGATTTTTCATTTCAAAGTCGACGCGCGACTCGCCCGAATATTTTTGAAAACTCTCGGCCACCGAACTGGACGGAGTGATTGGATACCAGGCCATGAAACTACAGCCACCGTACATGAGGCCGAGTGCTGAAGCTGAATTTCCGTCCATGAGAATCTTGCCGTCGTTGCCTTTTGGTACTGATTGAACACGGTAGGGGACAAATTCTTTTATGGCGGCCTCGCGCGCATATTCGCGGCCGACGGTGATGGCTTTCATGTTGGCTTCGACAACCGAGGCTTTTGATTTAAATTGGTCTTGAATGACTCCACTTAAAATATTGTCGGGAATATCTAAACACTCTGCCAAAACGCCAACGTAAATCATATTCACGAGGAGCTTTCGCATTTTGACTGAATCAGTTGCTTTCGAACTTAACTCACGAAAAGGAATCGGCAGCATCTTCACATCTGCTCGGTGCGGGGGCTCCTTCGTTTCTTTTGGATACATAAAAATTCCGCCAGGCTTTAAACTGACTAAATCTTTTTGAAGGGTCGCCGGGGTCAGTGCGACCAAAATATCATTTGCTACTTGGCGCGCGACGTATCCATCTTTTGAAACGCGAATTGTAAACCAAGTCGGAAGGCCGGCAATATTTGACGGGAATAAATTTTTAGCGCCTACGGGCAAACCCATACGGAAAAGGCTTCTTACGAGGACTTGGTTGGCGGATTGGCTGCCGCTCCCGTTTACGGTTGCGACACTTAAGACGAAATTGTTAAGACCGTTCATTAGGACGTAGTTGTATCACAAACCGGTTCAGGAGGATAGGCGTCGGGGTTTATCGAGAGGGCGAATTCTTTATATTTGGCATTAATTACCTCGATATCCGACGGAGGGATCACTGGTCCGATATGAACCTTCAAAATTCCTGGGATTGGTATCGGCCGACCTTTAGGGAAGAGCTTGGCGTTGCCTTCAAGGTAAAGAAACAAAATCGGCGTGTTGGTCCGTTGTGAGAAGACGCTCACTCCTCGCTTAAATTCACGAACGAAACCGTCAGGAGAACGTGTCCCTTCAGGGAACATAATTAGCCAAATGCGATCTAGGCTTTCGAGAAGTGTCGTACAGAGCTTGATCGCTTCGCCTTTTTTGTCTTTGCGATCGATGGGGATCGCGCCCAAACAGTGGCTCGAGAAAAAAGTAAAGAGTGGATTTTTAAACCAATAATCTTTAGCGGCGGTAATGTAGAGGTCGAGCCAATAGCGAAATGGAATTGCGGCCGTTATCGAGACGGCATCCAAATGGCTGGCGTGATTCGAGATCACAATGAGGCGTTTGTGAGTTTTATAAAGTTCTTTGAAGTCGCCTTCAACTTTCAAATAAATATAGAAGCGGAAAGC
>JAYTDP010000130.1:0-2170 GCA_043735865.1 Bdellovibrionales bacterium | reverse complement strand
CACGTCGGTTTTTTGTCCGAGCCGGTAGATTCCGCTCGGTATCGGATTATTCGCTATAACGATTTTTGCCGAGTTTCTTCCAGCGTATTCGTTGAACTTCAACACAAACCTGACAGCGTAGTCGCTGCACTGACCAAGGTGCTCAGAGCGCACAGGGCCTGTCGTATAATCGAACCAGGACGCCGTTTCGCGCGCGATTTCGTCAGCTTTCTGAACGTCGCTTTCACTCAACTGAAAATCAGCTTTTGCATACCGACTGACCGAAACGGTGATCGCTAAAATGCTACAAAGGTAAAAAAGCGTTCTCATAGACGTGGAAACTATGGGCTTCCGCAAAAATGGTCAACAAGGGAATGATTTCGTTCTAAATTACGGTCAGGTTAAATCAGCCTTTCTAACCGGTGTGCAAATTGCAAATCTCACTAATGCGATAGAATTCTTCGATTAACGCGTGCCTAGCGAGGCGTTTTGGCAAAAAAACCGCCAAAATGTCCCAATAGGTCTGAGTCTAAAAACCAAGGAGTACAAATGCCAAATCTCAAGAACAATCCAAAATCGGGCGGACAAGTTAAGCGCAATGGGCAACATACTAAAGGCGATATGATGAAGGTCGAACGGCAAGAATTTGCGCGCGACGACCTGAGCGGTGCCTTCGCGGGCAAGCAACATGAAGTAAGGGGCAAAGTGACCGAAGGGAATCTAACTCATTTGAATGCTCGCAAAACTAAAGCTAACGCAGACAAAACTCCGAAGCGTTAAGCAAAAGGTACGTGATACCTTTTGCTAAATATCAAAGATTTTGCCCGGGTTTAAAATTAAATCCGGGTCGAACACGCGCTTGATCTGCTTCATCAAAGAAATTTCGGCCACACTACGGGTGTGATGTAAGAATGGTTTTTTAGTTAGCCCGACTCCGTGCTCGGCCGATATGCTTCCGCCCAGACGTTCGATCATAGAGAACATAATTTCGTCTACGCTTTTACAGCGACGAACGAATTCATCGCTGGGCAACGAATCCGGTTTCAAAATATTGATGTGCAAATTGCCGTCACCAACATGACCGAACCATACGACTTCGAAATCTGGATGCTCACGTTTTAGAATTGCATCCATCTCATTTAAAAATTCTGGCACTCTTGAAACGCGAACAGAGACGTCGTTCTTGTAAGGCTTCTTAACGCTAGTTGCCTCTGAGATATCTTCTCGCAACGCCCATAGGTTCGCGAGCTGCTGGGGATTTTGCGAAACCACTCCGTCGGTGACCCAGCCCTTTTCAACACACTGCTCGAAAATCGACATTGCGAGATCGAGGGTTGCCGCAGAGTCATTTTCGAACTCAACCAAAACGTAATAAGGCGATTCTGATTCGAACGGCTTTGATACGCGCCCTTGAGCCAAAACATATTTTAAAGCGACGTCAGTGAACATTTCATACGCTTCGAGATTCAGTTGCGATTTAAAAGCTTTGTAAATCTCCATAATCGCGTCGAGAGCCGGGGCCCCCAATACCAGGACAGTGAGCTCTTTCGGCTGGCGTGTGAGAGATAATGTGACTTCGGTGATAAAACCGAGTGTGCCTTCGGACCCGATGAAAAGTTGGCGTAGATCATATCCAGTTGCATTCTTAACCAAAGACTTATTTAAATGCATAATCTCGCCTGTGCCGGTGACAACAGTCAGTGAGGCGATCCAATTGCGAATGAGACCGTAGCGAATGACTTTGATCCCGCCGGCATTAGTTGCCACATTGCCGCCGATTTGGCTTGAGCCGCGTGATGCGAAGTCGACCGGAAAGTAGAGGCCGTTTTCCCACGCATACTTCTGCAAAGTTTCGGTGATGACACCGGCTTCACATCGCACCGTTTGATCGAGGGGATCTAACTCTAAAATGCGATTCATTTTTTCTAAAGAGACGATCACTTCGCCATTCAATGCGAAAGCAGCAGCACTTAGTCCCGTTCTTCCGCCTGAAGGCACGAGCGCCATTTTATTTTTACGCGCCCACAATACGATCTCGCGAACTTGTTCGGTCGTCTTTGGAAATACGACCGCCGTTGCTTTCGGCGTAAAGTGTTTCGTCCAGTCGCGCCCGTAGGTATCAAGACTTTCGCTGTCCGTGTTGATATTTTGGGGGCCGACAATTGACCTGAGTGTTTCAATTTCCATAGCG
>JAYTDP010000129.1:0-5442 GCA_043735865.1 Bdellovibrionales bacterium | reverse complement strand
TAATTGTTCCGGAGCCATCGAGCCCGAATTGTCGTCAATGAAAAGAATGTCGACCAAACCGCCGGCACCTTTAGAGCGGAACGTGATATAACCCTGCTCCGCAGTTTTCAAAACGACATTGCGAACTGCGAAGCCGACGTTGCCCGCGAGATCTGTTTGAGCCGCATTAAAAGTTTTTGCGCCATCGGGAGCCTGCAAAACTGCTGAAGTCCTGAATGTATTGCCAATGCAATCGGTACTTAACATTCTTGAAAGCCCGGCACCGGTAATGATCACGCGACCTTCGTTACTTTCGCATGTGCCCGTGATGGTGATTGCCGCGGGTACAGTTGCACCTTCGGCAGGGCTGACGATAGTCACGACGGGAGCTATGCGATCAGTTACGTAATTTTGGTCATCAGTTCCCACATTGCCAACAGGGTCAACTTGCTTCGCTATGACATTTTTAGTTCCATCGGTGGAAGTCAACGCGACTGGCGCCGAGAATCGGCCGTTCGTGCATGTAGTAGTCACCGATGTCGGCATGTCCGGACCGCTTAGCAAAACAGACAAGCCAGTTTCGCAGGAGCCTTCGATAGTAAAGTTTGTTGTGCTGATGGACTGCGTGCCTGAAGTTCCAGAAATTGTAACTTTCGGAGGAGTCGCATCCTTTTGGAAACATCGGCGATCGAGCACATCGAATGCCGCGTTTGTCTTCTGATAAACTTCAACTTCTTTAGTGCCGTCACCATTACCGAGAGAAACTGGCGCACTAAACAAACCTGAATTACATGGGATAGCGGCTGGATTCGTAACTCCACGTCCGCCGATGAAAACGTCCTGGCCGGTCACACATGTGCCTTCAAGGCTCATCATGCCGTTTGTAAGGGCGCCAATCGCGGGCCCAGTGATCACAGGGCCTTCGTTCTTCCCGAACCGTGCGGATGTCTCTGGGGGCTCACAAGCCGTTTGCACAGCTTGGAAGCTGAACTTCTGACCGCATGCCGTGAGGCACGGGACAAGAATTAAAGTCGACAGAATCTGTCTGACAAGTTGGCGATGGATAAATTTGTTCATAAAACCCCCCGAAGGTAAGGAGATTAAATAGCAATGCCGCTGCCAAAAAAGGTGTCTCGTGAGACAGTGTTAACTGCAGGAGATATCGAGCGAATCCCATGCTGAAACGTCTCACCTAATTTAATGTTTGCGTCAAAACAGGGGCTAAGCTTAACAGTTAAACGTTTTTCAACGCTTTTTTATAAACTGAAAGTACCCGGTTTCTTGCGAATGAATGTTCGACAATCGGCGATATATATTCACCCGAGCCATACTCGGGAACCCATTTTTTTACATATTCCAAATTTTTGTCGAACTTTTGACATTGGGAGGATGGATTGAAAACGCGAAAATACGGGGCGGCATCGCAACCACTCCCGGCGGCCCATTGCCAATTGCCGTTGTTTGCCGCCAAATCGAAATCAAGGAGATGCCTTGCAAAAAAACGTTCTCCCCATTTCCAATCAATCAGCAAATGCTTAGTTAAAAAGCTAGCGGTTACCATTCGAACCCGGTTGTGCATAAATCCTGTCGCTACCAGTTCGCGCATACCGGCGTCCACCAGCGGGTAACCTGTTTGACCCGCACACCACTGAGCAAATTCTTTCTTGTTGTTACGCCACTCAATTCGGTCATAGGCGGGGCGAAAGGCTCCGTCCACTACGTGTGGGAAATGAAATAAAATTTGCATAAAAAAATCTCGCCATATTAGTTCGCTCAGCCAAGTCTCGCTGGTTTTACGTGCGATTCGAACGCATTCGCGAATACTTAAAGTTCCAAACCGCAAATGTAAGCCCAAGCGTGAAGTGGTATCGAGGCCGGGAAAATCGCGCGTTTCGCCATATTTTTTTAAACGAGCCAGATTGAAATCAGTCGAGGGGTAGTAGAAATTCGCATCACGACTAAATCCGAACTCGTTTAATTTTGGCATTTTTAATGGTTTTAATTGGGCGAGGTTAGAAAAATATTTTTCAGTCGGATATGGTTTTAGATAAAAAGCGCTTACGTTTTTCAACCACTTTTTCTTGTATGGCGTAAACACCGTATAGGGTTTCAAATCGTCTTTCACAACTTCTTTTTTTTCAAAGATACATTGGTCTTTGAAGGTCTCGAAACCGACGCCTCGTTCGCGCAAGAGATGCAGCACTTTGGCGTCTCGAGAAATCGCGTAGGGTTCGTAATCGTGATTCGCGAATACGGTGCCAAGATCGTATTCGCCAAGTAGTTTCGCAATCAATTGTTCAGGGCGGCCGTGAAGAACAAGGAGCGTCGACCCCGCTTCTTCGAGTTGTGATTTCAGTTCACCCAAGCGGTCATAAATAAATTGAACACGCCGGTCTGATTTATCTTCTAGTTTTTCTAAAATATCAGTGTCGAAAATAAAAATCGGCAGAACGGGGCGGTCGGATTTTAATGCGTAATAAAGAGCCGCATTATCTTCGAGTCTCAGGTCGCGTCTTAACCAAACAATGTTCACGGGCTTTTTCATCGGGACGTTGTACCTGGACCCCATCTTTTGGTCGAGTTCAAAACGCGACTTAGAACTGTGAGGCAAAAGAAAAAATTGTCCTGATTTTCAATCGCATTCAAACTGAAGTCAGAGGTAAATTTTATGAAGTTTCTCGTCACGCTGGTCGTTTTCGTTTCTCATTTTGCATTCGCGGAGGATTTCGGGGTCGACCGTGTCATCGCTTCGTCAGCTGCCGCACGCGCGGCCTCAGAATTTCTTCTCGATGTAAACGATGTCAAAGACCGGCCCTTCACTGTTCAAGTGGCTTCCCACCTTAATGAAGTCAAAGCGATTGAACACGTCAAAGAGTTAAAGGGTCATCAGGAGACTGCATTTTATTACCCCAACTTTATTAAAAATCAGGTTTATTTTAAGGTCTGTGTCGGTCGCTTCGTTTCCAAAATGGAAGCCGATAAGTTCATCGTCGATTTCGTTAAGCGGACGAGTGAGACATTTTCAAACGTCATTTCTCTCCTCGATCGACCGGGTGTAGATAAAAAAGCGACAGCCGCACAAGTCTCGTCTGCCGACGAGAACAGAAAGAAAGCCCAAGCGCGTTCTGTCGCATCGATTTCAGAAAAGAAAATCGATTTGCTAAAAGAGGCACATTCGGTTGCGCCTCCTGAACCGGCTTCGACTGAGCCAACCGGCATAAAATCATACAGCGTCCAAATTGCCGCCTATCCCTACGAAGAGATGGCGAAAGTCGCGACCGCAAAAGTCGACGCCCAGGGCAAAGATGTGTTCTACCGACAAACTGTCGTCAACGGGAAGACCTGGTATCGTTTGTACGTCGGCAAGTTCGATAAATTTACCGACGCGACTGCTTTTAAAAAGGAAATCGAACACACCTACGATTCTCCCATCGTCCGCAAGCTGCAAGAGTAACCCCTTACTCTTGCCACTCTCTTAAATTGGTAGTAGTTTTCTGTCGTGACCGACAAAGACTCAAAAACCTATTCGAAACCTGAGCCGGATGACCTCAAATCCAAGCTGACCGATTTGCAATATGCCGTGACCCAAAAGGATGCGACTGAAGCTCCTTTTGAAAACGCGTATTGGGATAATAAAGAGCCAGGTATTTACGTCGATATTGTCACCGGCGAGCCGCTTTTTTCATCGGTTCACAAATATGATTCGGGATCGGGATGGCCGAGCTTCACCCAACCGATTGCAAAAGATGTTGTAGCTGAAAAAGAAGACTGGAAACTTTTTGTAAAGCGGACTGAAGTGCGTTCGAAATCGGGTAATTGTCATTTAGGACACGTTTTCCCAGACGGCCCCGGAGCTGACGGTCTTCGCTATTGTATCAACTCGGCAGCGCTCAGATTTATCCCTAAGGCGGCTATGGAACTTGAGGGTTACGGGCAATATCTTTCCCTCCTTGAAGCGAAGAAGTCATAAATTTTGAAAAAGTTAAAATCGAAGAAAAAGCCAACCATTCAGTCGCGCTTAAAACCGCTCAAGGCATTGCTACTTGATTGCGACGGCATCATGACAGACGCTAAAACTTGGTACGCTGGCGACGGTCATTGGCGGCGTACGTACTCTCTTCTCGATGGGTACGGAATTAAAAAACTTCTCGATGCCGGCTTCACGGTGGGAGTCATCACAGCCAGCGACTCCCAAGACATCCGCGAGCGAATGAAGCATTTGAAGTTGAGCTACTTATTCGAAGGTAAGCTCGATAAAACCGGGCACTTCGCTCAGTTCTTAAAAGATTCCGGACTTAAGGCCGCTGAAGTCGCCTATATGGGAGACGACGACCCCGATGTGCCGCTTTTATTAAGCGTGGGGTTCGCAGCATCGGTGCCCGACGCCATGACAAGTGCGAGTTCGGTCGCGCATTATATAACCAAGAAAAAAGGCGGCGACGGGGCCGTTCGCGAAGTCTGCGAAATGATTCTCAAGTCAGCTGACTTTTTTAAAACAGGAGCACAAAGTGTTGCAAAAATTTGAAGCCTTAAAGAAACCGGTGTCGGCCAAAATTGCGGGTCAGACAATCACTTGGGGCAATGCCGATAATTTTGTTCTCTTTGGCGGCCCAGACATCATTGAAGATGAAGGTCTCGTCATCGAGGTCGGAAGCGAACTTAAAAAAATCACGACTGAACTCGGTATCCCGTGGATCCTCAAATGCTCATTCGATAAGGCAAATCGCCAGTCGGCAAAAAATTTTCGCGGCCCGGGTGTCGAGCAAGCAATCAAATCTCTCGATAAAATTAAATCAAAAATCGGCTGCGGACTTCTCACTGACGTGCACGAGACAATTCAAGTTCCCCGCGTTGCTGAGGTTGCCGATGTCATCCAGATTCCGGCCTTCTTGTGTCGGCAAACGGACCTGGTCGTAGATGCCGCAAAGACGGGTAAAGTTCTTCATATCAAAAAAGGCCAGTTCATGGCGCCTTGGGATATGGGAGCCGTCGCGCAAAAGGCGGCGGACGCCGGTAATGACAAAATTCTTCTTTGCGATCGCGGTACCTCGTTTGGTTACAACAGATTAATTAACGACGTGACCGGCTGGGTGGAGATGCGCAAATTTGGATATCCGGTTCTCATGGACATCACTCATTCGACGCAATTGCCGGGCGCGAAGGGCGACTCGAGCGGCGGACAGACCGGCATGCAACCTGTTCTCGCGCGCGCTGCGATTGCAGTTGGGGTCGATGGATTATTTTTTGAAACGCATCCAGATCCGGCCAATGCGCTTTGTGATGGGCCGACTTCAATTCCACTTCAAGATGTTCGCGCTATGCTTGTTGGCTTACAGAAATTGTGGGCCGTACATAAAGCGTAATTAAAAATGCGCTCGCATTTTTAATTAATGCGCCGGAGTTTTTGGCGGCTTTTGCGCGACCCAAAATTTAGATAAAAATCCGGTTCCCTGATCTGTCACT
>JAYTDP010000128.1:0-3617 GCA_043735865.1 Bdellovibrionales bacterium | reverse complement strand
AAATCAATCGGAGCCAAGAAGTATCAAGAGCTCGCGGTCGAACTTGACCACCGGGTGTATGGTCAACCGGTTGTAACCGAGACGGCGATGGAAGTTACGGTTGGTCAAAAGACTCAGGCGCCCTCGGTGACTAGTCAAAATTCCGAATCTGTTTACGAAATGTCAGATGAAGAGCTCGAAATCGCAACAGATCCGAGCCGTTCAAGCGAAATCACTCGAGAGGGAGATGCCCATGTCTGAAGAAATAATTCCCACTCGTAAAGGTGGACGCCAACCTTTGGGGCGCGGACTCGGTAGTTTACTCGGAGAAGCTAGAACTTCATCTGCTGAACAAGAAAGTACGGTTCGCCAGGCGCCTCCTAATATTCCGAAGCAGTATCAACCGTCGGCAGCTAATGCGGCACCGATAGGGACGGCATCAAATCTGACCCCTAGGGAAACGGCTGCGCCTAAAGTTGAAGCGCCACAAATACATCCCGAGCAAAGGATCTGGAAGCTTGCGATTGAAAAAGTTCAACCAAACAAACTCCAGCCTCGAAGAACATTTGCGCCAGAATTTTTGAAAGAGCTTTCCGATTCAATCAAAGAAAAAGGAATCATCCAGCCGATTATCGTTCGTCAAATTGAAGGCGGACAATACGAAATCGTAGCGGGCGAAAGACGTTGGAGAGCCGCTCAATTAGCTGGCCTTCGAGAGATTCCGGCTATTCTAAAAACGGCCGACGCAAAAGAAACTCTTGAGCTTGCACTCATTGAAAATATTCAGCGTGCGGATCTGAATCCCCTCGAGGAAGCGGAGGCGTATTCGCAACTTGCGAAAACGTACAATCTCACCCAACAAGAAATCGCAACCAAGATGGGTAAGGACCGCGCGACGGTTGCGAACCTCATGCGACTTTTGCAGTTGCATCCCGAAGTTCGCCAAATGGTGAAAAATAATGAGCTACAATTGGGCCAGGCGAAAGTCCTTATGTCTCTCGAAGACATGGATGATCAACTGACAGTCGCAAAAAAAATTGCGAAACAGGGTCTGACTGTTCGAATGGCAGAACGATTGGTCAAGCGTGTGAAGTCGGGACAATCAGACTTAAGTTTCTTCACCGAAAAAGAAGAAATCACTCGCAAAATGTTAAAAGAAATTGAGAATGAACTACAAAAAAAATTGGGCACAAAAATTTCTATCGATCAAATTGGCGGCAAAGGAAAGCTTTCAATACAATTTTATTCTTTCGATGAATTGAATCAATTCATCGACCGCCTGAGGAAAATGTAATGGAAGTCGTTGTTAATCATGAACCTGAAGGTGTCGGATCGGGACAAGTAACAGCACTTCTTGATCAGGGCGCAAGTTTTGAGGGGCGCCTGACATTTGAAGGCACGGTCCGAATAGGGGGGGAGTTCAAAGGTGAAATCTTCACTAACGATACGCTCGTAGTGGATCCCGGCGCACGAGTTGACGCGCAAATAGAAGCCGAGACAGTTATTATTAGTGGAGCTGTAAAAGGAAATATTTTTGCACGCCGCCGGGTCATCATGCATCCTCCTGCAGTTTTCACTGGCACAGTCACCACTCCATCCTTACGAATCGACGAAGGCGTCGTTTTCGAGGGCGCATCTTACATGCCGAAAAACTAGAGCTGCAAAGCGGCGTAACGGCTACGTGTTTCGAATATTAAAAACGCTTGACCCTTATCGACGGGAAAAGGTATTTCCACCTCACACATTTTTCATTTAGCATCCTTACCGCACGTAGGAAAAATTTAATGGATACTGTTCTCGGGATCTTTACTTCTCTGGGTGTCAATTCGACCATTTCGATTCAGTTCGTAATTTTTGTTATCGCATACGTTATAGTTCTTAATCTAGTCGTTAAACCTTACTACAACGCTTATCTCGAACGCCAAAAAAGAACCCAAGGAAATCAGGATCTTGCCGAAACTTTAACCGCGCAAGCGCGCGAACTTGAGGCTTCCTTTCAGCGCAAAGCACGATCACTTAATTTAGACATTAAAGATATTTACGATAAAGCGAAAAGCGAAGCTGTTCGTGAACAAGATAAAATTTCGGGCCAAGCACGCGAAAAATCGAAAACGATAGTAGACGCGGCTCGAACCCAACTTAAAGATGAGACGAATCGGGCCCGTGAAGCTCTGATTAAGGAAGCACCCATAGTAGGACAAGCGATCGCCGATCGTTTGCTTGCAAAGGAAGCACATTGAAATCAAACATCGCGTTTAACCTTATATTATTAAGTCCCTTCAGCGCCGTTATTGCGTTCGCCCAAGAACACGAAGCGGAAACCATTCACCACGGCGTTCCTTGGGGACATCTTATTGTTCCACAAACGATTAACTTTGCTATTTTTGCCGGGATTCTCATCTTTCTTTTGCGCAAGCCCGTTAAGGAGTTTTTCTCATCTAAAGGGAAAGACTTTCTCGACTCGGTTCGAAAAGCCGAAGAAATAAAGCTGAATGCAGAACGCGCGCACAATGAAGTGCAAACGCGCTTGAAAACTCTTGAATCCACAGCGACTCAAAATGTGAAAGAAGCAGAAGTCGAAGCTGCAGCACTTCGCGCGCGTCTCATCAAAGAAGCTCAAGAAGCAGCGGTTCGAGCCGATCAAGAAGCGATCAAAGGAATTCACTACGAACACGAGCGCGCGATCGCAGACCTTCGCACCGAATTAGTTTCAAACTCAATTCGCTTCGCTCAAGAAAAAGTCGCGAAGTCTGTCGACTCGAGCGTAATCAACGATCTACAGGCGAGCTTCTCGAAGAAAGTTCAGAGCGTCCGCCAATGAAAATGACATCACGATTTTCTGAAATCGCGAAACGTTACGCCGTTGCCATCTACGACATCGCGGCCGAGACCAAATCGGAAGATAAAATTTTAGGGGAACTCCAAAAAGTAACTGAGATTTTCAGCGCGAAAGAAATTCGTCCGTTCACAGTATCGCCGCTGATCAAAGGTGACAAAAAGGAAGCCGTTGTAAAAGCGGCAATTGCCGGCGCGGGACTGTCGAAAGACATAGAATCGCTTCTTTTGTTGCTCGCTCAACGCGAGCGTCTTTCTCTTTTGGGTGAAATTGTTTCGGCCTATCGGGCACGAAGTGACGAACGCAACGGGATTACCCGCGGCGACGTTCGCTCGGTGACCGCTCTAAGCGATAGCCAGCGCAAAGAGATAGAGACCCTAGTTGGCCAAGCGACTCGTAAAAAAGTCGTTTTAAATTTTGAAGAAGATAAAAATATCGTTGGTGGCGTAGTCGCTCAAGTCGGAAGTTTATCACTCGACGACAGCTTGGCTTCTCACTTACGTCGCATCGAAGAAAATCTAAATAGGAGAATGAATTAATGGATCTCTCAATCCGCGCCGACGAAATCAGTCGGGTATTAAAAGAACAGATTAAGAATTACTCGAAATCGCTTGAAGTGACTGAATCCGGCACTGTTCTTTCAGTGAGCGACGGTGTGGCTCGAGTTTACGGACTCGAAGGCGTTATGGCGGGTGAGCTCGTCGTATTTCCAGGCCAAGTCAATGGAATGGTTTTGAATCTCGAAGAAGACTCTGTCGGCGTGGTCGTTCTTGGCGAAGATCGCGGAATTAAAGAAGGCGAC
>JAYTDP010000127.1:0-3251 GCA_043735865.1 Bdellovibrionales bacterium | reverse complement strand
CCGCAATATTCAACTTCAATTTTCAATTACGACGAACGGAACTCTCATTACTTCAAAAGTGGCCGACCTCTTGGCCGACCTCAAGGCAGAAGTGACGATCAGTCTCGATGGAGACAAAGAGATCAACGATAAAGTTCGCCCGGCCAAAGGCAAAGGCCTCATGGGCTCAACTGCGATGACCGTAAGAGGCATCGAAGAGTTGCGGCGCGTGCGCTCGCAACTTTCTGCACTTAAAGTCAACAGCGTTTTCGGTGAACACAATCTCGACGTCTTAGCGACTTATAAATTTTTGAATTCGATTGGAGTTGAGTGGGATTCACTCAATCTCAATTACGCGAACAATGACAAAGATGCAGAATTTTCGGGTCGCTACATTGAAGAGATGATCACGATTGCGCGATATGCTTATGAAACTAAAGGCCTACTAGGACTTGCTCAGATTACTCAGTTTCGCTCGCCACTTGGCCGAATTGAATCGCAAACACGCATACACAATTACTGCGGAGCTGGTAAATCTCTCCTGCAGTCTGACACTCGCGGCGATCTCTACACTTGCAATTGGTTCATGACGGACAAACAAGACAAAGTCGGCCATGCGACGCAACTCAACTCAGAGATATGGCCGACCCTCGATAAGACCTTGATTGAACTGAACAACTGTCAAACTTGCTGGGCAAAACATCTTTGTGGAGGCGGCTGCATGGCTGTCCACCAATCGAAAACCGGCTCGAAGCACTCGAAAGATCCTCACTTTTGCCATAGAACCCGCAGCTTAGCCGCTGTGGCTTTGGAGTACTATTTTAAAAGTATTAACAATGCGGTCGAAAACCGCGAGCAGGAGCACGTATGAAGCAGATTAAAAAGATCAGCACAAAGAGCACAGACAAAAAAAATAGCCAAGCACGCGAGATTCTCGCTAAGTCTGGCAAAAAAGCAGTAGCTGGTTGCCCAGAACTTTAATTAGTTCTGGCCTCTAGCTCCTAAAAACTAAAAGTAAGGGATTTTTAAACGCATGATAGAGCGCGCGCGGAAGGCTTTTGATTTGCAAAAACGAGTGTGGTTCTTTACCTCACTCCGAGTCGTTCTGGCTTTGGCAATCGCATTTTTTCTCTGCCAAATCCAACTCGACTTCATTGAATCGTATACTTACGATTTACGCGTGCGTTTTCGTCCGACTCCAAAGACTTCTGGGTTTGTGCAAACCATAGTCATCGACACTAAAACTCAAGAAGATTTAAAGCGAATGCCTGAAGCGCTCGACTTCGTAAAGTTTTTCGACGAACTGGCTAAAGCCGGTCCGAAAGCGGTCATGTACGTTTCGGATTTTGCTGACATCATCGGCTCGTATGAAGATCTCGAAGCGCTCGCAGCGGCAACTCAGAAGGTCGACTTCGTAGTGGCGAACGACGCTCGCTTACCTGAAAAAGGCTTAGAAGAGGATTTCCAACTTCTACCTCCACTCCAAGACATCCGAGTCGAATCTGCACCGAAGACCGCCGACTCGCAGTCATTTGCGAAAGACGGAGTCACTCGGCGTCTCGTTCTTTCTCTCGAAGATCAGGCGCTTCTCCATCCGCGTCTCGCTGCTTTGGTTAATGGGCAGCAACCTCCTTACAGATTTCGCGGACAATTCAGGTTCAAGCGCACCGAACAGGCGTTCATTGATTGGCGCCCGACGGGAACTTATAAACCTCTTAGCTTTATTGACGTGGTCAATGGTAATTTTGATGCAAACGCGGTCCGCGGCAAAATTATCGTCATCGGTCGCGATACTCGTTCAGATGTTGCCGATTATATTTTAACTCCATACTCACGCGACAACACGGCGATGTCGCGGGTTGAGATGCACGCGAACATTCTCGATACTTTGATTTTGAATCGGGCCCCACGCACGAGCCCTTGGTGGCTCAACATACTTTCGACATCTTTAATTGCCGTCTTAACTGTCTTCGTCGTTTTGGCTCTTCGACCGCTTCAAGGACTTATCATTCTCGGCCTCACGGTTTTCTCTTACTTCGCCTTCTGCACATTCTTCTTTATGGTTTTGGGTTTCTGGCTCGACATGGCTCATCCGCTTCTCGCGATCTTTATCTGTTATTACTTCTTTATTCCCTACCGCTTGATCGTGGAGAATCGCCGCAGCTGGGAGTATTTCCAGCGCAACCGCCTCCTCACTCAAGTTGAAGAATTGAAATCGAACTTCCTACGATTAATGTCGCATGATTTGAAAACGCCGATCGCCCGCATTCAAGGTATGACCGAAATCGCTTTGAGAAGTCAGGCGAATTTGACGCCGCAACAAGTAGAAGCTTTGAAGACGATCAGCATGTCCGGCGATGAACTTGAGCACTTTGTCGGTTCCGTTTTGAATTTGAGCCGCACCGAGAGCAAAGACATTCAACTTCATTTGAAGAGCAAAGACGTAAATGCGTTATTGCAAGAAGTAATTAAAACTTCCGAATATGCCGCCAGACAAAAAAGCATTCGTGTCGTCACCGATTTCGAGCCGATGTTCTCGGTCAAGATCGACGAAGATCTCTTGCGCCAAGTTTTCACGAATCTCATCGAGAATGCGATCAAATATAGTCCTGACAATTCGAGTATTATGGTGAGCACCGAAGAACTTGACGGAAAAGTGCAAGTTCAAGTCGCGGATCAGGGAA
The DNA here is from genome assembly GCA_043735865.1 of Bdellovibrionales bacterium. Taxonomy (GTDB): domain Bacteria; phylum Bdellovibrionota; class Bdellovibrionia; order Bdellovibrionales; family UBA1609; genus CAYHVK01. The sequence continues at coordinate 588 of JAYTDP010000127.1, read as the reverse complement.
TTGGAATCCCGCAAGACGAAATCGGGCAGCTCTTTACCAAGTTTTACCGAGCGAAAGCCGCTCGCGATTCTGAAATCAAAGGTTCCGGCCTGGGACTTTACTTATCACGATATTTTGTAGACATGCATAAAGGGCAAATCAGTGTTGAGAGCGCACCTAACCAAGGTTCGACTTTCACCGTTGAGTTGCCGATGAATTTATAGGAGTTAATATGTTAAAAGTACTCGTAGTTGATGATGACCAAGGTCTACGTCTTTCAGTCAAAGACGTGTTGGTCTCTCAAGGAAAATTCGAAGTACAAGAAGCTTTCGACGGCATCAACGCACTTGAAAAAGTGAAAGCCGGCCAATTCTCTCTCGTCATAATGGACGTCGACATGCCCCGCATGAACGGCCTCATGGCGATGAAAGCAATTAAAGAACATGATCCTTCGATCATCGTCATCATCATGACAGCTTACGCAACAATTAACGATGCGGTTAAAGCTGTTAAAGACGGCGCTTACAATTATGTTTCAAAACCGATTAAGAGCGATGACCTAACGACAATGGTTGATAAAGCTCTCGACGCTCACAATTTGATTTCGCA
>JAYTDP010000126.1:0-3806 GCA_043735865.1 Bdellovibrionales bacterium | reverse complement strand
CGGTATGGAGCGATAGTCGCATCGAATGCGGCTAAGCCTTTTTCAATCCAATATTTTGTCCAAGCATCTTTCTTCTCTTTCGAAGCACCAAACTGGCTTCCTAATTCGGCCACAACCGAAAGATTGTGGAGAGGCTGGGTCCCGCTGTTTATGATCTCGCAAACTTCGAAAATTTTCGCACGTGCGTAGGCATCGCCCGGGAAAAGCGCGGGTGCGGGCTGCAGTTCTTCAAGGTACAGCATGATCGCAAGTGATTGGGTGATAAATTTACCGTCGTGTTCGAGCGTCGGAACTTGTGCGAGAGGGTTGCGGGATAAGTATTCGGCCGATTTCTGCTGGCCGCCGTCGCGAAGCAAGTGAACCGAGATGTACTCGTAGTTTAATTTTTTTATAACGAGCGCGAGGCGAACCCGGTAAGAGGCCGAACTACGAAAATAATTGTAGAGACGAAGCGCCATAGGTATAACGTATTCCGAGGCTTATGAAATTAGCAACTTTAAAAAATGAAGCGACCAGAGACGGTGAGCTGATCGTGGTCAGTCGTGACGGTAAGAAAGCCGTTCGCGCGACGTCGGTTGCGAAATCGCTTCGCGACGCAATCGAAAATTGGAAAGCCAGTGAGCCGGCGCTCAAAGAAATTTACCATCAGTTGAATGCCGGAAATTTCGCCGGAGAATTTGAAGTTAAAATCTCCGACCTCCATTCGCCGATGCCACGAAGCTTCCAATGGGCTGACGGCTCTGCATTTCTTCATCACGTTCGGTTGGTTCGTAAAGCGCGCGGTGCCGATTTGCCCGATACGTTATTAACGACCCCACTCATGTATCAAGGCGGAAGTGATTCGTACCTTGAGCCGACCGAAGATATTCCACAGATCGATTTCGCTCACGGGACCGATTTTGAAGCTGAAGTGACGGTCGTAACTGACGATGTGCCGATGGGTGTGAGCGCCGAAAAAGCTCTCGACCACATTGTCCTGATTATGTTGGCCAATGATGTTTCGTTGCGGGGTCTTATTCCAGCCGAACTTGCCAATGGCTTTGGATTTTTTCAAAGTAAGCCGTCGTCGGCTTTTTCGCCTCTTGCATTAACGCCGGATGAATTAGGTGCCGCTTGGAGAAACGGTCGCGTGCATCTCCCGCTCCATGTTTTTTATAACGGCCATTTTTTCGGACGCGCAAATGCAGGTGAAATGCATTTTCATTTCGGTCAGCTCATTGCGCATGCGGCACGAACGCGGCCATTGAGCGCCGGGACTATTATTGGCAGTGGGACGGTATCGAATGAAGATCCGTCAGTCGGATCAAGTTGCCTGGTTGAGAAGCGAATGATCGAACAGATTGCGACCGGCACACCTTCGACCTCCTTTATGAAAGTCGGCGATACGATCGAAATATATATGTTAGATGAAAACGGCCATGACCTGTTCGGCCGGATCTCTCAAAAAGTAACGAAAGCCTGAGTTTAAATTGATGAAACAGGCCGAATCCAAACCGAGTTTATTGGTCCTTGCATCTGGTCGCGGTTCGACTTTTGCGGCGCTGATTGAGGCGGATAAAAAATTGCTTCTCGACATGAAGGTGAAGGCTTTGATTGTCGATCGGGATTGCGCCGCCATCGAAATTGCACGTGAAAACGGTGTGCCCGTTCATGTGATTTCTTTTGCCCAGAACAAAGAGACTTTTGCCGCGAGACTTCACGATAAGATCCAAGAGTTGAATGCCAATTTCATTTTGTTGGCCGGATTTTTGCGCAAAGTCCCAGACGAGACGGTACGCCAATTTTCAAACCGGATTTTCAATACGCATCCATCGCTCCTACCGGATTTTGGCGGGGCGGGGATGTACGGCATCAATGTTCACAAAGCGGTCATAGCTTCGAAGGCCACGGTCTCGGGCATCAGCTTCCATTACGTGACAGAAGTCTACGATCAGGGCGGGGTCATCGCTCAAAAGCAGGTTTTGGTAGCAGACGATACAACTCCGGAAGCGCTCGAAGAGAAGTTAAAAAGTATTGAAAAGTTCTTCGTCATCGAGCAGCTGAACGCTCAGGCGGTGCGGTTTCGCCGCTCTTGACGGGAATAGGTTGCCTCGTTATGAATAGGCTCGAAATCGGGGTGTCTCATGAAACTGTTTTCTAGAGTGGCAATGATCGTAATACTTTCGATAATCGTTATTTACGTTTTGATTGTGCAGTGGAGTTGGATCTTCTCAAAAACGATTATCGGCCGCATTGAAGCCGTCGAAAAAGCCGCAACTCCCATAGCTGTTATCGGCGAGGCCGGTGGGCACGGGACCGTAGGCTCGAGGGACATGTTCTCATTTGCGGTTGCGATCCGGCAGGATGACGGTAAGATTATTACAGCCTCTTCAGAAGACCGCCAATGGGCGGTGGTGAAAGTGGGGATTTGCGTGCGAGCGGTTTATTATCCGTATCCGCCGTGGGATCTCGACAAAGGCGGAACGTATTTCAACGCTCGTCTAAAGGAGCAGTTCGATTGCCCGAACCAAAATCAAAATCCGCCGGCGACTCCGACTCAGCCGCAGTAGTCTCGGGACGTATTCAAACGTACCAAGAATTTTGGCCTTTTTATCTGCGTGAGCATTCACGGGCGACAACCCGTGCTCTTCACTACTTCGGCACGACTTTAGTCTTAGCTCTCTTTATTTACTGTTTCGCGACGGGCTGGCTGAAGGGCCTGTGGTTCGCACCTCTAATCGGTTATGGATTTCCGTGGCTGGCGCACTTCACAATCGAAAAGAACCGACCGGCGACTTTTAAATATCCACTCTGGAGTTTAATTTCGGATTTCAAGATGTACTTTCTTTTTGTCAGCGGAAAGATCCGTCCTCACCTGGTGAATGCCGGGGTCAGAATTTAAAGTAAAACTAGACTTTTGAAATGCGCCAAAATGTCTAGACTGAAACAATGAAAAATACAAAACTCATCGCCGCTTTGATTCTGTCTCTCTTCGCAACCACTTCATCTTACGCTGCTGATCGCTGTGCAGGCCAGGTTTCAACCTCGACCTTGCAGGCCGAAGCCGTATCGAATTTTTACTTCGATATGAAGTTTCACGAGCTGGTTTGTACCTACGTTTTAAAGGGTGCCGCTCTTAAATTGGTGGAAGACAAAGTTCTCGCCGCTCGCACATTGGTAAAGCCGAATATTATCGCGGCTCAAGACAAAATCGTCGCTCATCTCGGGAGTGAAGGCGCCTTCGAAACTTATTACGCGCGGGTCGGAAACCACATGAGCTACTTGAATCTGCCAAATCCGTGTCAACGCGCCAGCGCCATCGCCGACATGATAGTGGCGCAAAAGCCGGATACCCGCGCGAAAATCGCCAAACTTTATAAACCGTTTTTCGAATATCTCCGCGATCAGTACGAATTGAAATCGAAACAACAGTTTCGTCGCATTTGCGATCCGCTCAATCCGTAATCAACCGCAGCTCATACCTTGATAATAGAATTTTGAATTTTCGAACTTGAGACGGTACATATCGTTCTCGAGGTCTTCTTTTTTAGGCGAATAGTCAAAATTGTCATAGAAATCCTCGTCATCGGTGAATTCAAAATCGTTTTCGCCGACTTCAAGAACGAGGAATGGCGCTTCCTCATGCGCATCCCGCCTCATCACTCTCTGCCACCACGAGCTGGCGGCGGGTGTAAGATCGAAACGAGTAAAGACACTTTCGCCGCCTGCCGATATGCCACCGGGCTCGGGGCCTTCTTCGGGCAATCCTACTTTTCTCTCGAGACGATTATCTTTTATTCGATGAATTTCGCCGACTCGAAGAGGCG
>JAYTDP010000125.1:0-5905 GCA_043735865.1 Bdellovibrionales bacterium | reverse complement strand
AGCCTGAGCATGCCTCTCATTTCGCCGATAATTTTCAGCTTCACGACAGCCCCGTAGATTAAGAATTCTTAAATTCGCATTAAATATCAAGGATTTGGGAGTGAAAAAGCGCCCAAATACGTCAACTGTCACGAATGTGACAGCCTAAATCGATCTAACTCATCAATAATACGGGCATAAAACTTGTATTAGTACCCTCCACTACAAAGAGGGTTTTATGGAACGTTTCGTACCTCACAGCTTTAGATCACTCATGTCTTTCGTTCTTGCGATTGCGATTGCCTCGCAGACGTTGGCCTTTTATCCGTCAGTATCAGAGGCCGCCAAGCTTTCGATTCCGCTTCCATCGCGCAAAACTATTATGGTTTGTTCGCTTTTGTTAACGACCGCTTGGTTGACTGAAAATGCCGGGGGCCCAGTTGCGTCTGCGCTTCCACAAATTACCATTTCTCAACCCGTTGCGAATGCTCCTTCGAAAGTCGTTACGTCTCATTTGTTGCAAGCTCAAAATGTTATCCGCGCGGCGAATACTTTAAAAGTCACCGAAATTTTGGGTGCGCCAGAATCCACCGTGAGTGAATCGCAAGCGAAACTTTTCCGCGGCGAATGGATCAAGCTGGTGGAGGCAAATGTAATCACCGGGACGATTCCGTCGCGCGAGTCTTACACGAGCTGGTGGATTCAAAATGAAGACCTTATTTTTAAATCGAAAAAAGATTTTTCCAAAGACATGACGATGCAAAGTCTCTTTATGCATACCGCGACCGTCTATATGGTTGAAAGTCATCCAGCACAAGTCGTTGTCGCGTGGAGTGAAAAGATTCAAGCAAACCAGGCATTAAATCAGGCCTCCCCAGAGTCCACGAGTTGGTTAGCGTGGTTTATGACTTTGGCCAAAGGTATTGCAATCGGTGCATTGGCCGCAGGTCCTGTGGGAAATCTTTTGAATTTGGCAATTGAGCCTGGCTTTCGAAGCTTCCGTGTGAAATGGCAAAAAGCCTTTGAGAACATTTGGGCGTTCTTTAATCGAAACAAAAGTGAAGCGAAACCTGATGCGATTGAAGTCAGTGAGCCCGATACCGAATTAACTCCCGAGCAAATTCGCCGAGAATCACGAGAGAAACTGTCGCGTATCCAAAGAACCCGCGCGCAGCTAAATGGATTGGGCTATACGGCGAAGCCCCGTGCACTTATGGTTTGGGAAACCGCAAAACAATTGGTTTGGGACCAGCTCTATAAAAACTGGCAAAATGTTTACACCGGAACACAACGAGACGGTCGCGATAAAGATCTCGACTCTAGCGTTTTCAGACCGACTCATTTTGCTGACCGCACTTCGGCGGCCCTAGATCGCGCCGAAAATAGCGTTCAGGGATATGAGAGCGTACGTCGAGATGTGCTCATCGAAAATCCAAAAAATGTAGATAAAATTCGTACTGTACTCGATGAGCTCTCAGAAAATATTCATGACATGAAATACTACCAGTACCGCAGCCAAGAGGAGTCGGAAAAATATTCGGCTAACATTGAAAAGCTGAAGGAGCAACTCTTAGGCCTAGGTGCCAGTCCGGAACAAGTTTCTCGTCTCGTACAGACTCGTACGTATGTTTATATCCATAAGCGTAACGCTGTATTTAATCTCTTTGCGCATTTGAAGCATGAAAATCATATGACCGAATTTTACCAAGGTATTCCGCCCGAACTCCTAAGAGAAATTATGGAGATGAGAACAGGGTTGGGCCTCGATGATTTCCATCGTGAATTTAGTGCTGAAGTCGTCGCGGTGGCGCAAGAGCTTGATTATGATTTGGCCATCTATGAAAATCCGCTTCAGGCCTACATCGCGCTTTTGGATGAACCACAGCGGCCGATCGTAAAAGATAAACCGATCGTCGGCCCAGTGAAGCGCCCCATCAAACGATAAAAAAACGGAAGCCTTTCGGCTTCCGTTTTAAATTTCACATTATCAACAAAAGCTTAGTGCTTCGATGCATTCTTAGAGGGCGCTTTACCTTGGTTCACTTTGTGTGACGGGATAAATTCAGAATGCGCTTCTGATTCTTCATCAGTGGCTTTGCCTTTTGCATGACGCTTTTCAGAGCGGTTCGGGCCGGAGTTGCCTTGGTTTTTCATTGCTGCTAAGTTCGCTTCGCGCTCTTGTTTGTGACGGCGCTGTTGACGAGTGAGGTGTTCTCCATCTTCGCCTTCTTCGCTTTCTGAGGCGTCGCTGCCAATTGCGCTGCTGATGAATGATCGCGCTACTTTGTACGCAGGGTTATTCTTGATTCCTTGGAAATTTTCTTCAAGATACGCCTTTACTTCCGGGCGGTCCAAAATGTTTGTTTTGAGCAATAGACCTAAGCGATAAGCCAAGATCATCACTTCGGCATAGGCTGCGAGTTTCAATGCGCGCTTGCTGCCAATAAACGAACGGCTCATCGACATTAACGTCTTAACAGTGTCGCGGAAATTTTCGACTTTGGCTGCGTTTGCACCATGATCGATTGTGTCCATTGCGCGTTTGATCTGTGGGTCCTCAGCGAGCTTCATTAAAAGCTTTTTTGGGCCTTGCGCGGTTTGTGATGTGGCGAGCGATGAGGCGCGTTTGCCACCTTTAGAGCTCCCGCTAGATTTGGTTTTCGATTTTGTCGAACCCGTGGCCTTCTTGCTTGCAGTTGCTTTGGCTTGTTTTTTCATTGTGCTTTCCTTTGTTTAATTGAGACCTAGGTTAAAGGCCGCATTTGATTTTGGTTTTTGATTATTTTTTTTCGCCGTTTTTTTTGCCCTTTTACTTAAGGACTTCGTTAATTTACTCGTATTGAAATCTCGTGATGAAGAGGCACCGGTTTTGTAGTCGTCAGATTGCCCCGATGGCATAAGGGCCGCGAAAGCCGTCATTACGCTCGCCATTGTCTCTGGCAAAAATGCATTGACGATTTCACGTACTCGGCCCAACGATGACAAAATCAGTTCGGCATCGCGGCGTCGTGCGCCTTCGATTATAAATGAGGCGGCCTTTTCGGCATCCATCGACAATCCGGGGAAATTGTCGGCTGAGGCGAACCACGAAAATTCTTTTTCATGATCACCTTTGAATACGGCTTGGATCGGAGATCCCGTTTGCATGAGCGCAGGGTAGACGCTCGTAACCGAAATACCTTGTAGGGCAAGCTCGCTACGCATTCCTTGCGAATAGCCGGCGAGGGCGAATTTTGAAACGTCATAGGGAAGCATATGTGGAACTCCGACCTTGCCTCCCATCGAGATGATATTGACGATCCGCGGGCCCGCGACTTTCTTTCGCGGGTTCAAATAGCGTGCATCGAATTCAGACTTATTTTCTTCACGCGATTGGGCGCAAGCATGTTGATTCGCCATGAGTTCAGTCAGGCGCATATTCGCGAATAGGTGGAGTTCTAATTGGGCCATATAATCTTCGCGATTCATAGTTTTGGCTGGGCCGACGAGAATGGAACCCGCATTGTTGACGAGAACGTCGATACCTTTAAATTTATCGCAGACTTCATAATACGCGTCGCGAGTTTGCTCCTCATTGGTGATGTCACAAACAATCGGTAATACGTGAGATGGAATGCGCGCGTGACTTTCGAGAATGTCGGCCGCTTTCTTTAGCTCGACTGGGTCGCGAGCGAGAATCGCAACTTTAGCGCCCTCGTCAGCAAATTGCCGTGCTAGTTCAAGTCCGAGTCCCCGCGAGCCGCCGGTAATTAAAACGCTTTTGTCCTGGAACGACTCTTTTTTTGCGGGCCACAATCGAAGGGCGGTCGAGGCGACGGCAAGTCCGGTGAATAACTTGGAACGTTTTTTGGTCACGAAATAAACAGAAGCGGCGGCTGCTCCCAAGAGCATTGCAACTTCGTTTCGCAGACCTTTGTTCATTGTCATCTTCATCGGAATTTACCTTTCCGATGAAGATAGATTGCATATGCTGTGCCGAGAAAAACGCGGGAAATATGGATTTTATATAGGAAACTCATCGTCCGCCCGAGGCATAATGACGCAGACTTGATATTTAGTTGCGAAATGCCCCAGCGCTACATTTCGATATAATCTAAATTTTTTCCGTACGTTTCCTGCATAAAATAGAGTGAAACGTAAGCAATTAGAAACGTGATTGCGCCCATGGCGAGTGCGGAGAATTTTAAGCCGAGTGACGGCGACAAGGCTTGAAAACCCAGAGTCAGAGGTACTACAGATCCCCGCACGAAATTCGGCACGGTCGTGGTGACCGTCGCTCGCAAATTTGTGCCAAATTGTTCTGCCGCTACAGTGACGAAAACAGCCCAGAAGCCGGCTCCGAAACCAAGTAGTGATGCAAAAATATAAAATACGGATGGCGTGAAATCTCGGCTTATCAAAAGCGCCACAACCATGACGGCCGTGATCGAAATAAATAGAGCCAAAGCACGTCGGCGCGATTTCAGATATTGACTCAAATATCCGCAGGCAAAATCGCCGATGGCGAGGCCGGCGTAATTCCACATGATTGCTTTTCCAGCGGTGACGGCACCCGTAACGCCGAGATCTCGCGCAATTTCAGGTGCGAACGTCATTAAAATTCCGACCACAAACCAAAGCGGCATCCCGATGCCGATGCAGCGGATGTATTTTACAAAGCGCGGGAAAGGCGAAATCAGCATTTTCAGATCGCCTTTGCGAGCCGAAGATTTTTGGACATCTTGGTAAAGTCCGGATTCAAACATGGAAACTCGCAAGACAAGCAAAGCCAACCCCATGCATCCGCCTATGATGTATGCGGTTTTCCAATCGAACATATCGCCAACGAGAGCGGCGACGACCGCGCCGAGAATACCAATCGATGCGACGATGGTTGTGCCGTAACCTCGGTGTTCTTTCGACATTGTCTCGCTCACTAAAGTAATCGCAGCACCTAATTCTCCGGCAAGTCCGACGCCAGCGAGAAAGCGCATCACTCCATACATTTCAACCGAAGTGACGAAAGCATTACCGATATTGGCGAGGGAATATAAAATGATTGATCCGAAAAGAACCGAAAGTCGCCCGCGACGATCACCAAGTACGCCCCAAAATAATCCGCCGACTAACATTCCCGCCATTTGCGAGTTGATTAACAGAACACCTTTTTCGAGGAGTTTATCGTCAGGAACCCCAATCGATTTGAGACTTGCCACTCGAACGATGCCAAAAAGTAACAGATCGTAAATGTCGACGAAATAGCCTAGCGCCGCCACAATCACATTTATATTTAGGATTTTCGTATGCGAAGTCTTCATAACGCGAATCTGGCATGAGATTTTTAGAGTTTCAAGACTTGAAAACGAGGGGAGGAGCTGTTCCAATAAATAAAAGGATTCACCGTGAAAATTGCCGTCATCGGCGCAGGCATCAGCGGCCTTAGCGCCTCACTTATTTTGTCGAAGCGCCACGACGTCCATCTTTTCGAATCGGACACTCGTTTCGGTGGCCACGCTCATACCGTCAATGTCGATGTCGACGGCAAGCCCATACCGGCCGATACGGGTTTTCTAGTTTACAATGAACTTAATTATCCGCACCTAACGGCACTTTTCAAATATCTCGGAGTGGAGACGGCTCCTTCCAACATGTCTCTCTCGATATCGCTCGTCGAGAAAAATCTCGAGTGGTGCGGAACTTCGCTTTCGACAGTGTTCGGGCAACGTCGAAATATTTTCCGCTTGTCGTTTCACCGGATGCTTCTTGAGCTATTGAGATTCCACCGCGAAGCGGATGAAAATCTCGAACTCTCTAAGCAGAACAGTTGGACACTTGGCCAGCTCCTCGATGAGAAAAAATACAGCCGCGATTTCCGAAACCATTATTTGCTCCCGATGTCGGCAGCAATTTGGTCGACACCGGAGAAAGGCATGCTCGATTTTCCGGC
>JAYTDP010000124.1:0-8372 GCA_043735865.1 Bdellovibrionales bacterium | reverse complement strand
GCAGCGGTACTTGTCTGACCGTGGGCGTACGTAGCGTACGACAGCGATAAAAAGACAAAAAGAAGGTATTTGGCCAGGATCCGCACCATGACTATTCATCGGCTGAATGCTTAGACACTTTGAGTCAACTTTAAATTCCAGTCTCACAGGTTCGAGCTGGCCAACTATTTTTTTGTCTCGAAGTGAGATGCCAAAAACTCGTATTTTGCTGATACGAAAAAGCCGTGCCCTGACAAACTTTTAGTCAAGGCACCGATTAAAACTTGGACAGTGGACCTCTACAAGAGAGCGTCGTTGCGACGAACTTCGGACTTCTCTTTTGCAGCTCGCGACCAACTATTGAGAGCTTCATAAGGCGCAATAGAGAAATTGTTTTTTTTCGCTTTAGCGGGCGTCACTGCGATAGCCGGCATAGACAATGACTTTAAGCGGACGAGGAAGAGATCGGGCCCTGACCGCACGACTTTCGGAGCTATTTTGCCTGGCTCTCGAAGGTCCACCGCCGCTTCGAGAACTCCGGGCTGATCGCCCAAATTTGGAAGGACTGATCCCGATGACAAATCCACCGACCCAGTCTCTTGCCATTTCCAACCTTGAGCCGCAATTTGTGCATCAATAGCTTTGCCCTCTTTCAATGTTTCCTCGAGGCTCTTCAAAACATCGTCAGGCTTTGTATCTCCGGTCGCCTTCAATTCTTCTTTTTTGAACTTAATAAACTCTATATTCAGTTTTGTTTCCCGCACTTGTTCTTCGGCAACTCCTAAGTCGTCAGGGTTTTTCAGGGCGCGAAAGAAGGCTTGGCGAATTTGATTATCAATAACCTGGGCACGAACTTTGTTTTCGAAATCGCCCGGAGTCGACTTGGTGTACTCGAGGTATTGATCGTAGCGGGCACGGTCAAACTGCCCTTCGCTTTGGAATGCGGGAATATTGACTATCTGATCGCGAACAGCCCCGTCGGCGGCCACAATGCCGTTTTTCTTGGCTGCTTGAACGTTCACTTCAAGATCAATCAATTCTTCAATTGTGCGCATTCGAAGTTCTTTGCTCTTCGCTTGTCGCTCAGCAGCAGGAAGTGCGTTCATTCCTTGCCCACGCTGGCGTTCATTGTATTCGAGCCGCTCGCGGAAATCGGCAATCGAAATCGGACTTCCGTTCACGTAAGCAACGGCACCTTCCCCTTCAAACCTCGAATTGGCGCCTTTTGGAGTCAGTCCGAGAAAAACGAAACTCAAGCAAATCATGCTAAACAGAACGGTCGCGAACATTTTTTTATAACTTCGCTCTTTGTTTGGCTTTCGGAGTTTGTCGAACATATTTGAGCCCTTTCGATGTCTATTTAATAAGTGGTTAGATTCTCTACTTTTCGTTTATTTTTCAAGAGGATTTCAGCTACCCTACTAAGATATGAGTTTTCTCAACTTTGATATTCGCAAAATTTTGACGCTCGCATTACTTTTGGCCATCCCGGTATTTTCGGTCGATATGCAAAAGTCTTCAAAGGATGAGCCGTGGATTTTCCGGCCATTTTTCTTCATGTCGGGTCTCACGCAAAATAGCTTTTCTTCTCTGACTTCGGGTGTTCGTTCGACGACTGACCTCTACCTCAACCTGATCGATATCAAGACCCAAAACCGCGAACTGACGCAAGAAATTGGTCAGCTGAAGGCGCAGCTCGGCGCAATGACTGAATTGGGGCTCGAGAACGAGCGTTTGAATAAACTGATCGAATTTCGGCAACGTTCGAAAATGGAGCTCGTGGCGGCTCGAATCATAGGGCGGGATTTATTCCCCGATTATGACACCGTCACGGTCAATCGGGGCGAAAAACAAGGGATTAAAAAAGGGATGGCCGCAATAACGGTCAACGGAGTCGTCGGCTACACAATTCAAGTTGAACCCTACACGTCGCAGATTCTTCTTTTGACCGATCGCTACTCGGTGATCGATGCAATTGTCCAAAGATCTCGCGCCCGAGGAATTATCCAAGGGCATCAAAAAGACACTTGCGCGCTGGCCTACTTGAAACGGGGCGATGACGTCAAACAAGGCGATATGATTGTCACCAGCGGTCTCGACAATATATTTCCAAAAGGGTTTCCCATTGGCACCGTTCTCGAAGTCGAAAAGGACGAATACGGTTTAGGTCAAAAGGTCGAAATCCAACCGGTCGTGAACCCATCAAATTTAGAAGAACTCTTCGTCGTTACAAATTCGCATCAAGAAGATTTTGAAGAGGATTTGCTAAAAGCGAAGGCGGCGGAAGCCGAAGCAGCGAAACCTGCAACAACGGTTAAGCCGGCAACAGCGGCTAAGCCATCCACCACCGCAACGGCGGCTAAAGAAACGTCCAAAGAAACGAAAAAGGAATAATGCGCGAAATTGGTTTTATCGTTCTTAATTATGTCGGATTCACGCTTATGACCGTGTTGCTCGCGTCGTTTCAGTCGTCATTATGGTTACAGCTTTTCGGTTACACTCCACCACCTTATATGTGGATTGCGATCGTCAATTACTGGGTGATGTTCCGCCGTCCGGGGCGCGCAATGATTATGACTTACATCGCGGCCTACGCACTTTTCGCGATGACCGGGATGCCGCTCAACATTCTCTTTTCGATTCTCATCATTAATTTCGCTATCCTCTACTTCATTCGTGACCGAGTGTTTTGGACGGGACCGACGCACTTCATGCTTGCTTGTGGTGGTTCGGCTTTTTTATTGCCGCTGTCGACGGCCATTTCATGTGTTATTTTCGAAGCGCATCCTTTCGTTGAATTTCGATTTTTTAGTTGGATTATCAGCGCGCTCTTTACGGCGCTCAGTGCGCTCCCTATTTATTACGTTCTTGTTTTCATCGACCGGCTCACTTTTCAAGACGCTCCTCGCGATACGTCTTCCGAGATTATATGAAGGATTTTGCCACCCATGATGACGATGCACGAGATTTAGCCCCGCGCTTTCGCGTCGTCTATTTCGCGCTCGTGGTCACGTCGCTCATTATTTTCAGCCGTCTTTGGTTTTTACAAATCGTCGACGGTCAGGAGCTTCGTGAATATTCGGAAAAGAATCGGCTGAAAGAAAATCGACTGCCCGCCCCACGGGGACTTATCCTCGACCGAGAGGGCCGCATACTTGTCGATAATGCACTCGGTTTCGACGCTACGATTTCTCCGCAATACGCCACCCATCTCGAAGAGACCGCTGCCGAAATTTCGAAGTACGTCGGCATGGCGCCCGATAAAATCGTCGACTTGGTGAAAACAAGCCGACGAAAAAATGGGCCGTTTATGCCGGTTGTGATTAAAGAGAATCTCTCGATGGACCAAGTCGTTCGCTTGCGCATGCTGCGAATTGATCATCCCGGTTTGAATGTACAAGAGACCGTCCTGCGTTTTTATCCTCTCGAGCAAAATGGAGCGCAACTCTTCGGCTACGTAGGAGAGATTTCAAAAAAACAAATGGAGGCGATGAATAAAAAAATCGTCGCGCAAGTCCCTTTTCAACAAGGCGATATTATCGGTCATAGCGGCCTCGAAGAAATTTGGGATGGCACGGTCCGTGGTCATGACGGTCTGAATTTTATTGAAGTCGATGCGCACGGCAGGGAGTCGCCCAAAGACACGTCGCAGTTCACTGAATTGAAACCGCAAAAAGAACTCCCTGGCGAAACGTTGCAGTTGACCATCGACAAAGATATTCAAGAAGCCTCTTACAAAGCGATGATGGAGCAGAAAGACTTAATCGGACCTCGCGTGGGCGCAGTTGTTGCGATGAAAACGAACGGTGAAATTTTGTCCTGGGTCGTCACTCCGACTTTCAACCCGAATAATTTTTCGAAAGGAATACCGCCCGAAGTTTGGTCCCAGCTGGTTAACGATCCGTACAAGCCGCTTCGAAATAAGCCGATACAAGATCACTATTCTCCGGGCTCGACGCTCAAGCCTTTTATTGCGGTTGCGGCTCTTCAAGAAAAAGTCATTACTCCAAACACAATTGTAGCCGCTCCAGGGATGATGATGTTCGGCGGCCGCCCTTACCATGACTCACTTAAAGGTGGTCACGGTAACATTACGGTCGCTCAGGCACTTGAGCAGTCATCGAATATTTTCTTTTATAAAATGGGGATTGGCCTGGGCATCGACAATATGTACAAGTACGCCCATCTTTTTGGTCTCGGGCAAAAGGCCGGAATCAAACTGGCAAACGAAGTGGCAGGGGTTTTTCCGAGCAAAGAATGGAAATTGAAAGTCACTGGTGAGCCTTGGCAGCCGGGCGAAAATTTAAGTAATGCCATCGGGCAAGGTTTTGTGCGCGTCACCCTCATGCAGCTGCTCTTAGGTTACAATGCGATCGGTAACGGTGGCAAACTCGTGCGCCCGTTTATCGTCAAAAAAATTATGAATCCAGATCACGAGATCGTGGAAGAGTTTGAACCGGAAGTGATCCGCGACGTGACTCAGCCTAATGACACTGGGGCCCAGGTCTCCCCCGGAGTTTTAGCGAGCGTTCGAAGAGGTTTATGGCAAGTTGCCAACGGTGACCGGGGAACAGCTCACTGGTGGAAAGTACCGGGCGTCGAGTTCGCCGGAAAAACGGGAACAACGCAGCTTCAAAGTTTCTCCGCGAATGAAATTTATGACCGCTGCGAAAACAGACCGTTTGCGCAACGCCATCACGGTACGTTTATCGGGTATTTCCCTGCCGATAATCCCGAAGTCGCTATTGCAATTTTAACCGAGCATGCCTGCCACGGAAATGTGGGTGCGGTGCCGGTTTTTCGCGACATCGCAAAAGCTTATATGGAGAAATATCATCCCGACATGATCAAGACGGCAAAAATAAAAGTTCCAGTTGCCGTGGTCGCACCGGCTCCCGCAAAAGTTGAGGTCGACGAGTGAAATACAATCTACAAGTTGAGCAGCGCACTCTTTTTCACCGTCTCGACATGAATTTAATTTTTGTTATTTTAGCGCTGAACCTTATCGGATTGATTAATTTGTATAGCGCGACTCATGGCGCCCTCCACGCAGAAAATTCGAATTTATTTTGGCAGCAGATTGTGTGGCTTATCATCGGCTGGGGAATCTTTTTTACGATGACCTGGTTCGATTACGATTGGTTTCGGCGTGCGAGTTGGTTTTTGTACGCTGGCAACGTCTCGGCTTTGCTTGCGGTCGACGTCATTGGCGTCATCGCTTACGGTGCTCAACGATGGTTAAATTTGGGCTTCATGCGCTATCAGCCCTCCGAAACGATGAAGATTCTCTTGGTATTCGTCATGGCGAGAATTCTCGCCAACACGGCAAAGCCCGAAGGCCTCGGCTTCCGCGATTTGTTTTTCCCGACGATGGTGGCTTTGATTCCGGCGGCATTGATCATCAAGCAACCCGATCTTGGAACCGGCATGCTTCTCCTGTTTATTTTTATGTCCATGGTCGTATTCGTTAAAGTGAAAAGATCCGTTTTGATTTTTCTTTTCGTCACGGGTCTGATCGCGACTCCACTCGTGTGGAGTTTCGGCTTGAAGGGATATCAAAAAAATCGCGTCCTCACCTTTTTGAACCCAGGCAAAGATGCGCGAGGTGCGGGCTATAACAGTATTCAATCGAAAATCGCGGTGGGCAGCGGCCAGGTGATCGGTAAAGGCTTTCGCAAAGGGACTCAATCGCAGCTCGAATTTTTGCCCGAGCGTCACACCGATTTTATTTTCTCAGTCTTAAGCGAGGAGCATGGCTTCATCGGAAGCATTACAACTTCCGGACTCTTTATGATTTTACTTTTCATGGGATTTCGGATCGCGAGCCAAGCGAAGGATCGTTACGGCTGTTTACTTGCGGTGGGATGCATGTCGACGATTTTCTGGCACGTCACGATTAACGTTTGCATGGTGATGGGACTATTGCCGATTGTGGGCGTCCCGCTACCGCTGTTGTCTTACGGCGGCTCAATTATGATTACGACGATGGGATGCCTCGGCGTAGTTTCGTCAGTAGCGTCTAGGAAGTTCCTGTTTTAGAAACCCGATACCCGAAACACGTCGTTAGACGTGCTTCTTGATCATGTCGACGATGTTTTCTTTCGGGAGATTACCCAAAAGCTGCTCGACTTGCTGACCACCTTTAAAAAGGATCATCGTCGGGATACTGCGAATGCCGAAGTTTTTTGGGGCATCTTGATTCTCATCAATATTGATCTTCACAACACGCAACTTTGAAGGACCCATTTCATTGGCGATCTCTTCAAGTTTCGGAGCAAGTCCGCGGCAAGGTCCGCACCACTCCGCCCAAAAATCGACGAGTACGGGAACTTGCGATTGGATAACTTCTTTATCAAAATCTTTGTCGGTTACAGATTGGGTGGCCATTTCTTTACTCCTTCAGAGTGATTGTCCCAAATTGTAACAAGCCCTTGGGCTAGAAGGTAGCCCGTTTGTAGCTAACGCAGCCCAGAATTGCCCCCGTGAATTCAAAAGAAACCAAAACTTTCCGATACATACCATAGATGCAGAAGTCAGAAATCCGAATACTTATCGTCGAGGATGACGCCACCCTCGCCCAGGCTATCGAAACCGCGCTTCAACGCGCCGGTTATACGACGGAAAAAACGAGCGGCTATCAGTCGGCCAAAGCCGCTATTGGGCTCAATAGTTTTCACGGAATGGTTGTGGACTGCATGCTCCCGCAAAAAAGCGGGATCGACCTCGTTGAAGAAATCAACGCTGAACTTAAAAAGAGCCACGTTGTCATTTTCACTTCCGGAATATTTCGCGACAAAGCTTTTGCCCAAGATGCCATGCGCAGAACGAAGGCCCGTGACTTCTTTTTCAAACCTTTTGATATCGCAGAACTGGTCAATCAGTTTGATGCCGCATTTGCTTCGAACATCGAGATTTGTAAGGACCCGGCGTTCGAACTTTTGAAACGTCCGCAATATTCGACTCAAGACAAGCTTGAAGCGATCGCCCAAACAGAAGCTATTCACGGCTTCGATCTGCCGCTCATTTATTCTCTTCTGATGGACAACAAGATCTTTGGCGATCTCGAAATTACCTACGACGATAACAAAAAGTCGGTCGTCAGTTTTAACGGTGGGCATATCGATGGAGTCATTCACCACGACACCGAATCGTATTTTGGTCTTTTGTTAGTCGAGCGCGGGTACTGTTCTTACGAGGAAGTCGAAGAATATCTGAAAACCACTTCGAAGAAACCGATCGGGCAAAGGCTCGTCGACGCCGCCATTCTGTCACCTCACGCCGTCGCCGTCGTGCAAAAAGATCAAATGGTCATTCGCCTTAGTAAAACGATCCAAAATACCGCCGTGCAAATCAAATTCAAAGAAGCATCAGTTGCTAACCCGGATGTGGTCATTGGCGAACTTGAATATACTCGCCTCTTGAGCGATTGGGTTTTGTCGAAAATTCCGCTCACATACCTAAAAGATTTTTACTCACAGTGGCTCGACTACCCTTTACTTCAGGGCGCGCATTATAGCCGCGCAAGTTTGCTCGAAGAGATTCCGGCCGTAAAGCCGATATCACTGGTGGCGTTACGTGGAACTTGGCCGACTTCAATTCAGGAATTCATTAAGCAGTATCCGCGTGCCGAGGCGAGCCTCATGCCGGGGCTCCACTTCTTAATGCTTCAACGGGTGTTTCACTTACAGCCGAAACATCCAGACGTTAAAGATTTCGCCGAACAACAAGCGCGATTTGAAAAAATCTTTAAAACCATCTCGAATCAAACTTATTTCGAAATTTTTGGCATGAACACCAAATCAAAACCAAGCGATATCGCCCGGGCGTATCACTTGTTAGCGAAGACTTTGCATCCGGATAAAATCGACCCGGCCGCACCGCCCGAGCTCCATAAGCTCGCGCAAGAGGTCTTCACGATTATCTCAAGCGCCTACCACGTGCTGAACAACGAAACTCGGCGCGCCGAATACACGAAAACACTGGCCCTCGGGCAGGCCGAGGAAGCTCTCGAAGCAGAATCTTTTTTCGAAGATGGCCAAATGAGTTTGAAGAACGGCCGGTACCGCGAAGCGCGCAAAACGTTTGAAAAAACAATGCGTATGAAAGGCCACCGTTCGGATACGATGATTTTTTTAATTTGGGCGCTGATCCGAGAGAAGAAAAGCGTTTCTGACCCGTCAGTTCTCGGGCAAAAGACGGCGAGCCTTTTTAATCAAGTTCCTCACGAAGATCGCCACAGCCCACAATATTTCTTCGCTAAAGGTTTGCACTACGAAATTATCGGCGACGTGAATCGCGCCTACTCGAATTTTAAACATGCCTACGCGATGGACCCTGCCTTTAGCGAAGCCCGTAAGGAAATGTCTCTGATTAAAAAACAGTATGGCACACGT
>JAYTDP010000123.1:0-1856 GCA_043735865.1 Bdellovibrionales bacterium | reverse complement strand
GGCAATGCACGCAACGAGAGCCGAGTCGATTCCACCACTCAAACCTAAAACCACATCTTTAATTCCAGTTTTCGCGCAATAGTCACGAACACCAAGAACCAAGGCTCGGCGTAAACTTTCGGTTTCTTCCGCAACGGGACGGATACCGCCTTCTTTTTTCTCAAGATCGACGAGATTTAAATCTTCATCGAAGAAGATCGATTGCGCGAGCTGCTTGCCATTCTTATCGACAGCGAAACTTCCACCGTCAAATATCAACTCGTCTTGTGCCCCCACCATGTTTACGTACACCATCGGAGCTTTTAAGTACTTCGCAGTTGATTCGACAACGAAATGCCGCTTTGGAACCTTTCCCATAAAGTAGGGTGACGCACTTAAATTTATGATGAGATCGACAGAGCCCTTTTTAATTTTCTTCACTGGGTTCGACGGATAAAAAGACGCGCGCTCGGCGGGCGTTGTCTTTGCTCCTTTTTTTGTGACTTCGGGCCATGCCCAAATGTCTTCGCAAATCGTAATGAGAATTTTTTTGCCTTTGTATTTAAATACATTCTTCGACATGTCCCCTGGCTCGATATGGCGAGCATCATCGAAGACGTCGTAGGTCGGCAAAAGTTCTTTTGCACACGAGAACACAATCTTTTTATTCACCACTGCGATGGCAGAATTATAATAGTGTTTTCCCATCTTATTTTTATTGGGAGTAAACGCGCCAAACACGATCGCAATGTCGCGAGGCAAAAGCTTCACCATTTTTTCGAGGCTCTTCATTTGGGCGGCGACAACAGATTCGCGTTCTAAAAGATCCATCGGGTGATAACCAAAAAGGCTGGCCTCAGGAAATACGACGACGTCGGCATGCTTAGCTACGGCACGCTCGCTCATCGTTATGATTTTTTTTGCATTGCCCTCGAAATCGCCGAGGAATGAATTAATCTGGGCTAGCGCTATTCTCATAAGTTACGGTCTTTGCGCTTTCGGCACGATCGTTAATAGAAATACGCCCCGTATAGCCACTCTTATATTCGTGCCAATAACAAACCTCAGGCTCTGGGTACTTCCAACAGTAATACCCATCCCCTCCGTCAATGTCTACCAGCCACAAACCCTTGGGGTTGCCGCCTAGTTTGCGTACTTTTTGATTCCATTGCTCTATGAGGCTTCCGACTTCATTTTCAATTTGGCCGGTTACTTCTGGATTCAAATTCGATTTGTTTTCGAGACGGGCGACCAAAGCAGATACACGAGTGCTGTAATCTTTGGTGAACTTATGAATGACTCGGATGATGTTGTTGGCAGCGTCAATTTGCATTGGTCCTGATAGACCGATACCGACGTCTCCCCCGTTGATTCCGAACACAATCCCCCCCAGGTTGTTCAGCTATAAAGACACTTCCGTCTATAGAATCGAGGGGGGAGTTTCAACAAATATAATATGACCGGACTAGTCGACAGACTTTGAAACTTGGAGAATTTGGCCACCGATAAAAATCACAATTGCGATGATAAGCGCAATAATGAGGAGCCAGCGCAAGATATTGCCGAACGAAAATTCAAAGCCACTATCGCCGCTTGCGTCAGAAGCGGGAGTTCGTTTGAGTACCTTCTGAAGCAGTGGCGCACCCTGTCGTTCTTCAGCCAAAGTTTTATCTGACTTCACTTTCGTGCGAATTTTATCGCTCTTCTCTTCAATGCGACGCTTTCGTTTCTCTTCTGATTCAACCACTAGGAATCTTTTGTTTGCTCCTTGGTTTCGGTCATAAGAATTAAAATTCGCACTTGTCGAATCTTCATCAGATTTCGGATTTCCATTTTCATCTTTTGAACCGCTCGATCGTGCAGCAAATCGAGTTCCA
>JAYTDP010000122.1:0-14899 GCA_043735865.1 Bdellovibrionales bacterium | reverse complement strand
GAGCTTCGTTGGTTGGGGTTCTGACAATGATAACATCAAATGGCGCATCGGCCGAAATGCCAACCATTCCATCGCCTACGAAAAATTGAATATTTTGATATCCCATTGATGTGAGATTTTCTTCAGTTTGGTCCGACCGACTTGGCTGTATTTCGATGGTGTAAACATCTTTCGCGAGTTGCGCAAGGATGGCGGTTTGGTGACCGCTGCCAGTCCCAACCTCAAGAACGCGGTCTGTTGGCTTTAGCTGGACTGCCGTAATTGCCCGAGATACGTTCGGATTTGCGACCTGAAATTGGGTGAGTTGATCTTGGATGGCTTGATTTTGGGTTTGATAGTCCATGGCTATGGTTATTGCAAAATGTCTGCCTTGGCTGGGATATCGAACATGAAAGTGCTCTAAGCAGCGTAGATTTCTTATTAAATCGAAAATAGTGTACTCTCGAGGTTGTCGTGTTCGATTCTTTAGTTTCGTATAGGGGTGGTTGTGTATTTAGATGGTCAGGCCGTATTTGGAAATACCAATTTAGTTTACTTGGCGGCAGCCATTCTCGTGGTGTGCGAAGCTACAATTTTTTACCTCTACCGCGATCACGGTGGATCACGGTATCGGCAAAATCGCGAGGCGCGGGTCGATCACACCACTCAGTATTTTACGTTCTTCAATGTTTCACTTATCTTGTTGCCGATCACGTTTCTTATTTCAGTTCTATATCGGCGGGAGTGGCAGTTGAATTTGTATCCGCTGCAGGCCGAAACAATCGCCTTCGGAGCACTAGTCGCGATCGCGGGCATCGCCATCATCGCGAAAGCGAAGGGCCAACTCGGCAAAAACTATAGTCCTTGTTTCGATTCGCTTTTGCCTTTCGATATAAATGCGAAAGGAATGTACGGACGTATCCGTCACCCGATTTATCTCGGAAATTTCTTGAGAGTCATCGGCTACAGCATCATGTGCGGTTCGGCGGTTGTGTGGATTCTCGCGGTCATAATGATTTATTATTTTAATCGATCGGCGAAAGTCGAAGAGGACGCCCTTTCGAAAAAGTTTCCTGAATACAAAGCGTATATGGCAAAGACCGGTCGGTATTTGCCTAAATAAACGGATCTTCGATTAAAACGCGGAATGCGAGCGCATCGCCGACACCAATATAGAGCCAAGCCGTCCCGTCACCATTTCGCACAAGTCCGCCGCTGAACAACACATCGACCAAGTCAGGGCGCTTCGCAATCAATGCATCGTCGGCTTCGCCAAGATCCGCGCGAACGAGAATGATACGAGGTTCTGGATTATTTAATGTGTAAACTGATATGTAATATCCGCGTTCTTTCGTCGACTCGTCTTTGAACATTGCGACGTGGGACAAGAATCCGATATCGCCATTTTCTAGAGGGAAAATCTGGTTACTACCGATCCATTCTTTGGCGCCCGCCTGATTGTGAATAATTCGGGCTTGCGAAATGTTGGCCGGAGTTAGATCATCAATTTTTTGTAGAAAAAGAATGGCGTTTCGACCGCGGCCGCCATTTTCAAGAGCTTCCGCCTGCGGGCGCGTGACAACAACGATTGATTTATCCGGAAGCTGAGCCAATCGGATGTCTTTCATTCCACGCGGACCTTCGGTAAAGCGTTGCAAATGCAAAATTCCGTTACCATTGTCGCGATAGAAAATCGTGCGGTAGCCTAGGTGGCCTTGTTCATTCAGTTTAAACGTTTCCACTCCGCCAAGAATGAGTTCGCCGTCAATGATGGCGTAGAAGGGGTCTTCCATTCCATTAATTTGTTCGCCGCGAATGACTCGTTTGCCAAGTTTCATTCCGGCTTTTTCAGAATCGTTTAATTTAAACATTTTTTCGACCGGCACATAAACGCCCGGGCTCTTCTCGGTAAAAAACCAAACTTCGCTGTCATGGTTCGCGCGGGGCTCAACACGTCCGGCGATGACCATTACTTCTTGGCCTTTTATTTTTGTCTTGAACGGATTGGTTAAATTATAAACATCGCGCCCGTTCACATCTTCAAACAGAAGTTGTTGTTTTTGTTTCGCAGCCGGATTTTTTTTGGTTCTACTTAAATGTTCGTGGAGCATGCGACGAACGCTGACCGCGGATCCCGTATCCGTCAGGAATCGGTTGCAATCTTCGCCGGCATTTCGAGTTCGATGCGCGAGAGGCGCCGCAAGTGATGGCAACATTGTTGCCGTAACCGAAAGGGTGAGGGCCAAAAGTGAAAGACGCTTGAATTTAAGGCTTTGTGTTTTCATGCATAAGAAATGAATGGAACAATTGTGCCAGCTGAGGAGGGGATTTGAGCGGGGCTGGGGCCTATGGACTCCTCGAGGGACAAAAATCGGTATGCGATATCAGATAACTGAACAGATATCTGATGTCCGATATCTGATATCCGTATCTAAAAAGGTGCCTGGCACCTTTTTAGATATCAATGCTCATCTCCAAAATGTAGCGGCGTGACTCGATTGGAGTATCGCTGGTTCCCACTTCTTCACCCCAAGTGGCGACGTCGACTTGAAACCACGCTAATCGCGCCCCGAAACCTGCCGTTGCGTAACCTTGATTGAGGCCGACGGCCCAACTGCCCTTCCACCACTTGAACATTTGCCAGTAAAGCTCGAAACCGGCGTGACTGCCTTTGACGAAAGTCCAGTTGTCGTGACCGATATCGCGAACGTCAAATGCAAATTTCGGATCAAAGACCCAGAACTTTGGAAGACTAAAGCGCGATCCGAGATCGAGACGCCGCTGAAGCGGTGGGGGTTTCGCGGGGTCGTCTTTGTTGATAATTCCAAACTGAACCGGAAATCCGTAATCGCCGACATTTCGCACAACTGCAGAAAATGTTGGTTTTAAAATTTTACCGAAGAAGGTTTTCTTTTTAAAAGCCGGCGTCCACATCACTCCTGTATCGAGATCGAGGGTTAGGCCTTCTGCCGACTTTTTAATATCAAAAATTTGCGAGCCATCCGCAAGCATCGCCGCACTTAATACGTCGCTGTAAAATGCGCGATGAAGGGCTTTGACAGTCACGCCGACTGCGACTTCATTATCGGGATTCTTCATTTTTAATTTTCGAGCATAGCCGTATGCGAGCGTGGAATCCAAATATGCATTCACTCCGAGTGAGGGGCCAAGTTGCTTATTGATGGCGACGTCGATTGAAAGATCTGCGGGGATAAACGCGATTCCCCAGTTGGGGCGGACCCAAACGGCACCAATGGTCGGAATGCGCGAATAGAGATGTTCACCATAATGCTTTTGAATCACGGCCGCTGTGTCTGCGGTCTTAGTCGGTCCGTCCGGAACGTCTTTGATATCGCTCGTCACTTTCGAGTAGTTGTCGCTGATCCCTCCGCGGAGGAAGAAGCGAAGGTGGCCGTCAGTTCGTAGTGCGAGAGCAGCCGGGTTGTAAAATAAAGCACTGTGGTCATCAACCACTGCAGTGAACGCGTTTCCCATCCCGAGGGCGCGGGTCGAAGTGTATTCTTGATGAATGGTGTAGTCGGGAGCTTTCGCCATTGCCTGAATTGTGAAAAAGCAAATAAGCGCCAAAATGAATTTCATAAATACCTTCGGTAAAATAGCGATGTGCTGCCTGAATAGAATTTTATATTCTTTCGAATTGGTACGGGTATAATCAAATCGATGTTACAGACTACATTTGCTATTATTTTGACCTTGGTCCTGTTTCCGGTGAGCAGTTTCGCTAGTCCCCATAGCGATGCGCCTCAAGATCAAACTGAAACAGTTGACGAATCGCCGGTGGATCCGTTGATAAAAGATCGCGTTGTTATCACTCCGGTCAAGGCGACCGGCGCGATGGAGGAATACTCGCGGCAATTTTCTAGAGAAAATTACTTTTATAATCATCGAGAGGCGCTCACTCTTCACTCTGGCATGATCTTCGGATTTAGAGATTCGTCTGGTGATCCAGACTTAATTAACGGCATGATCGGCGTTTCCTATTTGCTCCCTTGGAATCGCATGCCCAAAACCGAAGTCGGAGCCGACCTTTCGCTTGTCGGAAACGGTCATTTGACCGTCATGCAGCGAAAGATATTCAATTATCAGGGAAGTTTCCGGCCCTATTATCGTTACGGACTTATGTTAATTGGGGATCCACATCACAAATTAGCTGGCATTTCAGATTGGGAAAAATATTTGGGACGCGCGGGCGTTGGATTCGAAGACATCAGAAAACCGTCGCAAAGTTTTCGAATCGAACTTGAGGTAGCCGCGGGAATGAAAGATCTCTTAGGAATATTTTCGATCGGATACGTTTGGGGCCTTTAGCGGGATTTACAGCAACGTTGGTTATTCGCTGCGCTTCAGCGCATTGACAGTAAAATCGTCAGCATCTAATTTCGCATTCGTTTTCAAATCTTTAAATTCAACTTCAGTCGCTCGGCCATTGACCAAATTTTTCACATTCAAGTTTTTGGCGCGAAAAACCTTCGACTTGGTAGCCACGTAATTTTTGAAATCGACGGTTTTGACTTTTTTCTTTCCTTTGAAATACTGTGTTTGCTGAGGCAGTGCTTGTGGGAGTGAAAGCATCAAGACGACACTTGTGTATTCACTTGCGCCTTTTTCGGGGGTGACCTCTATCCACGCCGTTTTCGCATCTTTCTTTATCAGTTTTACTTTGGCGCCTTTGATGGCGGACGAATTCAGATCTTCTGCGGTCAGCTCTGAACCTAATACTCCCGAAGACTTATTGCTGCTGACAACTCGTCGAACTTGTTGGCTCGACGGTGAATAGAGCCACTGACTCTCGACGCCGTCTTTGATTTCTGAAAGGAGGGCGGTGCCCTTAATATCGTTGGGAGCCAAAATTCGCACGAGGGCATAAAATGCATTTTTATCCCGCAGGGTCTTTAAGTTCAGCGATCGAACTTTTTTATCTCCATTCGCTTCGATAATTTTTAAATTCACCGAGGCTTGGTCAGTTTTTGATTCTAATGCGTGGCGAGATTTGCTGAGGAGCACTTCGGCCTCGCCCGCCTGAGCTTTACCTGATGCGAACATTGCAATAGTCATAATTGCGGCGAAAGAAGCCGCAGTCTTTAGGGATGAGAGATCGCTTGTAGCGGGTGCAACGCCGCGAAGACCAGGCGCTTCTGCCGCGCCACCAGGTGCAGGCAACAAGTTTGGAAATAAATGTAACATGGCCGGCATGAACGCTAAATCACCAAGAAAGCCTGCAAAAATAGAAATCACCATATACGCTCCGAAAGTTTGGTTGAGGCTGAAATCAGAACTGACAAAAATGAGAAAGCCTCCAAACGTCAGAAGAGATTCTGCCATGCACGGGTTGCCTTCAACAAGTAAAGCTTCTCTTAGTGCCGCACGGTTGGACCCAGCGGTTTTCTGAAGTCGCTTCAAACGCGAGAGCAAGTAAACGGTATTGTTAAACGCGAGTCCGATGGCGACTGAAAAAATCAAAGCCACTGCGGGCTTAATTGGAGTCTGTGCTAACGCCATAACTCCCATGAGCATGATGGGTGCCATTAAATTTGGCAGGCACGCAACTAGGGCGAATCTCCAAGAGCGAAAAATGAAAAACAAAAGAAGACCGATCGCCAAGATGGACTGCCAAAATCCAAATAGTAACTCATGCGAAACTTCTTTATTTATAGTGTGGCTATTCACGGCGAGCCCAACTTCAGTGAGGTGCACACCGGGCATTTCTGTTTGAATAATGGCGCGAACTTTTTTTCTCACGGCTTCAATCTGATCAGACGGCAAATCAGCCAGTCTGACGGCGATTCGCGTTTTGCGTTGAGCACCATCGACAAATTGTCTTAAGGGGTTTGAGCTAGCCATTGAATACATAAAAAATGTTTCGGCAACGGCTTCACGTTTTACCGGCAGGGGAGTCTCTAGGAAGTCGGTGAGGCCTAATACCGAGCCCACTCCCTTTACATTTCGAATTTGCGCTAATGCCGATTTCAATTTTTTTAGCTGCACTGGATCCGCCCAAACTTTTTTATTGTGAGCGTCGATGGCGATGTCGAGATTAACAGTGCCCCCGAAACCGCGGTCGATCCGGGCCATATCTTGGGAAACGGCTTCTTTGCGGGGGAGATCGGTAAAAAGTTGAGTGGAGAAATTTAAATTAAAAGCTTGGTAGCCCATGAAAAGAGTTAAGAGGACGACTGAAGCAAACACCGGCTTTGCATGGCGGGTAACGAGAAGCATCCAATTCGCACGTCGGCCCACCCATTTTCTCGGTACGGGATTTTGCCACGGGAGAGAAATAACGAAAATGATTTCCATTAATGTGAAAGTCAGGATTACCGACCCCGAAACCACAAGCGCATATTGCTGAATAGCCGGTACAGCAGCCGTGATGAGAGCCGCAAAACCGATTGCGGTCGTGAGGCTACCTAGAAAATTACCGCGAAAGATTTCTTTTTGAGTCCGTAAATTTAATTGCCATCGGGTGACTGGGTGGGTGGGATGATTAAAGTCTGAAAGGCGATCCGCCCAAATGTGAAGGGTGTGAATCGCGAGCGAGACGCACGCAATGCTCACCACGATCGGCAACGTCGAAAGCAGCATTGTCATGGGAACATTTAAGTAGGCGAGCAATCCCAAGACACAAAAGTTACAGATGATCAGGCAGATCGAGACGAACGCAATCGGAGCCCAATTCCTATAAAAGAGTGCAAACATGGCGACGAATATAATCAAACAAAGTGCTAAGAATTTGCCGACTTCCGATTTTAATTTTTCCGATAGGCGAGATTGCATGACAGGCACGCCCGCAAGGCCGGTGTGATACGGAATGATCGTGCTCCGAATAGTACGTCGAATTCGATTCTCCAGAACTGCAAGTTTCGAGTTCACCGTAGTGCGCGGCTCAATCGCGACAAGAACTGTGCGATGATCTTTTGTTATAAGCTGAGGTTCGAGGAGTTGTTGATTCGTAACTGCGGCATTCCATTTTTTGGGCGGTAAAACATCGCCGATCGGCCCGATATGGAGTTCAGATTTATCTGCTATGGCCATGCTCACATTGGCGAGAGACACGACTGAACCCACATCTTCAAGTGCTGACAACTTTTCAGTGATTTCTTTGAGGTCGGCCATGCGTTTCGGCTCAAGCCACGTACCTTTGGCGCCCGCCGGAATCTCAAGCGTCGCAAAAAACGCCGCCGTCTCTCGCAGCTCAAAGGTTTTAACAATTTCCTCATTCTGTTTTAGAATTGGATGCGACTTCGGAAAATACTGGCGAATCGAATATCTCGTATTCAGCTTCGAAATTTGAAAGCCGCTGAAAACGACTAAGCTTATGACAGCGAGTCCGCCGGCAATTGTCGTGAGTATTTGGCTTCTGTTACATTTCACTTTTAACTCTCATTTTCCAGGGTTCCGCCGACAAGTAAATATGATTAAAATGAGTTCGGCTTTTTTCGCAACTCTCTTGATAGGTATTTGCGCAAATGCAGGTGAATCGAAAGCGCAACTTCATTTGCCGTGGGCTCTTTTAAACTCGCGCTTACAGGCAGCTGTGAGTGCCAATAGTTCGACATTTTCGGTCGAAATACCTGCATCTCAGCTCGAAGTGGCAGGCATCAAGTGGAATTTGTCGAGCGTCTCTTTTAAAAGCAAACTCAGTGCGAACTCATCCGCTATTACGTCTCAAAATATCGGCGTTCGGTCAGTCAACTCACCGCTTGAAATGAAGATTGCACAGATCGCAGTTGATCAAGTGATAGAAAAATTAATCGGTGGTGTGTTGGTTCGTATTCACTTAAAAGCTTCGTGCGGCCCCCTGACCTTATCTCAGTCTTCGACAAGTTTTAGTTCTCTTTTTAAGTTGGATTGGTCCAGCGGTTCTCCTGAGAGCACTCTTTCATCGTTCGACCTTATGTGGCCCGCGGGTTCATGGATGGTCTCAGATTTTTCGTGCGTTGGACCACAAGGCTTGCCCGAAATTTTGCATGACCAAATCGTTGAGCGATTAGCGGACGCAGAAGAGTTTCGCCCGTTGTTAGCGGAGTTTCTCTCTTCCCAAGTTAGTTCGCGCATTGAAGGGGCGCTCGCAAAAATTCGCGCTCCTTTTGAAGTGAGTAGCGGTAAGGCGAAACACATCTTTGAGATTGGGTTGATGAATGCGGTGACCACCGGTGTTTTAGCCGACGTTACTGTGCGGTCGCCGGACATAGCAAGCGGGAGTGTTGGTTCTGGTATTGGCCATAGTGTTGGCGCGGGTACGGCCGCGAATTCAGGCGCGTCGGCACCCGGGCAAGCGGCAGTGATCCCATTCGAAAATTTACCTTTGGATAGGCCCTCTTTCGTGGGTGATATCGGCCTCCTCAACCAACTTTTCAAATCCGAAATGGACGAGCAACCGAGGTATATGACGGTCGACATGCAAGCGAATAAGTCATTCCACGATTTGATGCAGTCGCGATTCATGCAATTTTTTGTATTTGCCGACCTGATGAATTATCCAAAAAAGAATCCATTTTATTTGCAACTCTATCGGCCGAAATTTTCTGCGCTTAGTCTTTTAGACAACGGCAATTTGCGCACCGAGTTTCCTTTATATGCGATCGTTCAGTCGTATCGAGACAACAAATGGTGGACGTATCTCAATCTCAGTGGAGCAACGAAAGCTGAAGTGCGACTTGCTGTTGATGGCGGTGTGTTGTCATACGAAACCGCTCTCAGCAATAAAGGCGTTCAACTTAATTACGGTGCCGACTATCGAGCGGAATTTAGAAAAGGAGGCAATCCGCCGAGTTCGGTTGCCGCTTCCGTATTGAAGGGCAAGCAATCCGCGCTTTCGGGATCAATTATCTGGCCAGTCGTCGATCTCGGAATTGGCGGACAATATAAAATCGATCGCTTGGAATGGATCGACAAGTCCCATTTTATCTTGCATTGGAATTAAAATGCGCGGGTTACTTCGATAGTGGCGCGATCGTTTTTACTTAACACTCCTAATAGCGAATTTTTGGGTCCTTGAAGCGATTGGGCACCAGCGTTTATCCCCCAGCCATTTTCGAAAGCCTTGGTCACTTCGACCGACGCAAACGAAGAGCTGTCGTGAGTGCTTTGAATCGCGGCAAATAAAATTGTCCACGTGTCGGCCGGTTGAATTCGAAGGCCCATAAGAACAGATTTGTCGAACACATCTTGGATCGAAACTAAACTCCCGCCGCGGGGATTATGAAACCAAAGTCCCTGTAGGATTGCGACAGTGTTTGCACCTATCGGATGTTCAAATCCGGCAACCGTTTGCTGCGACCAAGTCGTTAAATTTCGAACGTCACCCAGCGGTTGATCGTATCGGCTTGAAGCACGGATTATCGTCGACCCGATTGTGCTTGAGAAAAATCCGGCCGTACTACTGACCCGATAATCTGACGGCACGAGTTCAATCGGTGACTGCAATTGATAAATCACTTTTGGCGAAACCGATATCGGCACAACATTCAGAGTAGGTACCACGAGTGGAGTCTGCGCAGCCCCTTGGTAGTACGCCAAAGCCATATCACCGAAATCTCGATGTGTCTGAAGTCGCACAGCGAAATTGTTTCGGCGGGCGTCATTCAACTCTCCACGCGGCTTTACTTTATAATCGACTTGATCGGGAAGTCGCAGTTCGACATCGCTTGTTCGAAGCGGAAGATTATTATTACGCGGCCACCAAGCACTGTCGTCACCGGGAAGTTGCGACGAAGTTTGAAGCGGAATGTAGGCGAGTTCCCAATCGACGAGGTCAGTGGAGTTTCCAACGTGAATACCTGCGGAGGCTCTCGTCTTCGAGCCGAGAGGGTCACTCCAGTTTTTCATTGAAGCAATATCCATCGGGTTCACGCCGTCGGTGCCTTCCCATTTGAGTGTGAAGAAGCCGAGCTGCGCATACAAATTTCTATCAGCATATTCAAAATAAACGTTGGTGGGGTCGAAAAAAAATTGTTCGTCGTTGGTTGCTGCTTGAGAACTAATTTGGGTATTCACGTGCGTGCGAAAACTCCACCGCGATTTTCCGCGTTGATAAAATCGCTGATCGTATTCGCCCTTTACGCGTTCTTCGTTTTGATGCGCGGGATTTTCGGGCTTCGAAATGAAAAATACCTCTTCGGCCGAGATGTTGGCGCGGCTTTCCGCTTGGACATGGATCGGGATGAGCGTAGCGATGAGCAGGGCTCCGACGGTGAGGGCCAACAGCAGGGCTTCGGCGATGAGCGCTGCCGCGCGGGTGGCGACTGCGGGCACCGCCGTGAGGCAGGCGAATTTTTCGGATCGCAAACGCCCAATTTTTTCTCGGGCGCGCCAACATAATAATCGAGTTAATCGAAGCATCCCTGACATCTGCAGACTATTCCACGATAAGGACGCAATTGCCAATGCCTATGCTGAGCGGCATTCGAAAATTTCATTGACACAATACCATCAGTCACCTAAAACAAAACAGATTAAGGAATCGAATCGAAATGCCTGTCAAAAGCCCACAAGCTGACTTACTTGAAGCAACCAAATACGAAAAAAGGCCCGATCGATTCGGTGGAAATCGCCGTACGACCCGCGCAAGCAGACGGGCTCGCCCTGTCTCAACCAAAAGAAGTATGCACCTCATTTTAAAATCGTTTCTCGCGCGTGGGACTTGGTCTTTACTCACTCCTAAAAATAGAAGAATCGTGATTGCCGTGGTAAAGGAGCAGTCGCAAAAGCATTCAGTTCAAATTCTGTCGTGGGCCAATTCAGGCAATCATTTGCATTTTCATTTGAAAGTAAAATCTCATGCGTCGTATAAGGCATTCGTGAGAGCGATCTCGGGGGTAATTGCACTTAAGGTTTCGGGAGCAAATAAGCTGAATAAATTAAAACAAAAGTTTTGGACTCAATCACCATTCACCCGCTTCGTCCACGGCATCAAAGACTATATGCGTCTCAGCGATTACATTGAGATCAATAGCATCGAAGGATTTGGCTTCACAAGAAAATCAGCCGAACTCTATATCGGTGCGATCAATGAAATGAAACAAAGATTTCGAAGGATTGCGCGAATGGCGAAAACTTAAGGGTGGATCTGCGCCAAGAGTGCGGCCGCGACGGCAGCAAGGTCAGTTCCGGCGGCGGCCTTTGCACTCGCAATGTCGATGCAGATTTGCTGTTTGATGGCGTCGCCTTTACAATAAAGATCCGCCATAGAGACGGCCATTTCGCCAATCGCTTGGTTGTCACAAAGAGTTGGGTCGTTCACGCAATTCGTAATGGCGGCTGTGATCGATCCGCCTCCACCCAAGTGTTTCACCTTTGTTCCGAGGCGGGAAAGTGTTGCGATATAACTCAAACCTGGAATTCCGGTCCGGGCGCAGTCGGAGTACGCTTGATCTGCAGAAGTTGCGAGCGGATCGAGTGACAACTGATCAACGAGGTAGGCCTCTTGATTCGCCTTCGGCTGCGTTTTGTACCCGTCGAACGCGGTCATTAATTTAGTAGTAGTGAGTCCGCCTTTTAAAAACTCACCGGAACAGCGAATGACGTACGCGTTTTCAGATTCGATTCCGTCAATTTTTGCGAGACAGGTATCGACTTCAGTAGATGTCGCCGAATCAGTTAGCTTATTAAAGCACATTTGCGCGGCTAAAATTTTATTGTCCTCGTCGCTTTCGCAAGCAACCAAGCTAAGCGTAATTCCCAAGAATAAACTAAAACCGAAAATCAAACGGGCAGCTGAAAACTTCATAGGTACCTCATCTATTATTTTAAGCCCCAAACAATTGATCGCCAAACCAGACTCGACTTTCATGTCCAAAGTCCCGGGGGACGAAGCAAATCCGTCTCAAAAGTCCAGTCCGTCTCAATTTCGCCCGTGCCCGTACCGAAAGGAGACATAAGAACCTACGGAAGGGTTTCATGTACGGAAAAGGACTTCACATTTTTAGGAGTGCGGCAACGGTCGCAGTTCTCTTAAGTTCAATCGCAGCTTATAGCGATGAGCGTTTCGAATTCTACAATGGGATTCGAGGTCTCGGCATGGGCGGAGCAGCCGTCGCCGTCGTGAATGACGAAACGGCGCTCATTTCAAATCCGGCGGCTCTCGGCAAACTCCGGAACTATTTTCTCACGATCGCCGATCCCGAACTCGATATCGGCGCGGACACAGAAGCGGTCGTCGGCGCCGGCCTTACCACATTCAAAGATCCACAAACCACGCTCGCCAAAATAAAACTCGCTCCCAAACGTCGGCTCTACGAGCGCGCGCAAATTTTTCCGTCCATCGTTGTTCCGAATTTTGGTGCCGGCCTTTTTATCAAATACGAAGCAAGTGCTTTCATTGACTCGACCACCGGCTTCTACAATTATAATTATACGAATGACACCGCCGCCGTACTCGGTTTCAATTTCCGCATGTTCGACGGAATCGTTAAGCTGGGCATCAACGCCCGCGGGGTCAACCATGCGACCGTACGTAAAAACGATCTTCCTACAACTTCGACGACTCTCAGTCTGAATACGATTGGTAAAGAAGGTTTTGGAGTTGCTTCGGATGCCGGCCTCCTTATCTCACTTCCAATTACGTTTTTGCCGACGATCGGCGTGGTCTATCGCGACATTGGTAATACAAAATACACAATTAACAATGGTATGTTTTTAAATACGACTCAAAGACCCGACGCCACCCCTGCAACTCTTGACGCAGGTTTCGCGATTTTTCCGATCATCGGAAAAAATTCTCGAATGGCGATTACCGGCGAACTTAAAGATATTATGGTCGCCGCCGAACCTGCCGCTCAGGACGTGATTGCGCGCCGAATTCATGCGGGCCTCGAATTCAATTTCGGCGACGTGTTTTTTGTGCGCGGGGGGATGAACCAGCGATATTTCACGGCCGGAGTTGAACTCTCGATGTACGCTTACCAGTTTCAGCTCGCGACTTACGGTGAAGATGTAGGAACAAAAGCAACCCCTTTGGAGGACAGACGCTATGTTGCTAAATTTGCTTGGCGCTTCTAAGCGCGTCGTAAATATAGGGTTAGTTGTTGTGATTGCATTCGTGTCTGGTTGCGGTGGCGGAAACCTATTCAAAACTTTTGCCTCGACGGATAGTGACGAATCGCTTTATCGAACGGCGATGGATGCAATTAATAGTGCAAATTATCAATTAGCTATCGATACCTGTACTCTAATGGATCCGGTTTTCGCAAGCACTCCTCGTAGTCTCTACCTTTGTGCAAATGCATATGCTGGATTATGTGGATACACCTTATTTACCGTCGCCAATCAACTTTCAACTTTTACGAATACGCCACTCCTGTTTCAATATTTCATGCAAAAAAATAATGGAGCGACGGCCGCCAAGGTGGCCGCTTGCGGGACTGCGCTTACGAAAATTCGCGCGATCGGCACGGCAGCGAATCGAACAGCCGACCATAATTATCTCGCCATTTTAAGTGGGCTCACAAATATGGGTGTCATACTGAATTACCTGGCCGATGCGAATACGAATGATGACGGGATTCCGGATGCCGCATGGGATTCATGTAACTCCGCCGTTGATTTATTGGATGCCGATGCCATTCAATTCGGAACTGCGCTCTGGGAAATCTATCGTTCAGTCGAGTCGACAAGTTCAACTTTGACAAATCCGCTTAAAACCGCACTCGACGCGGTTAGCGCGGGCATTGATGCAGTGGATGTCACTTATAACTTTCTGAAAGCCACTGCCAATCCCGCCGCCTTCACTGCAAATCAGAAAAAAGGAATTCGCACATTGATTAAAGAAGGTTCGGCATTGGGACTCGCGTACTGCGCGAATTTCTTAGTCTGCAAATGTCCGTAAGGAGTATTTTGAAAACGTTGAAGTTGCTTCTCATTTTAGTTCTCCTGCTCGCGGCTGAAAACAGCCGCGCCGGAGAATACTATGAGTCGCACATCAACGCGCGCGCAATGGGAATGGGCAACGCATTTACAAGTCTCGTCGAAGATGATGACTCTCTCTTTTATAATCCAGCCGGAATCGCGAAAAATGGGGGAGTGTACTGGAAGGTTGCAGATCCTCGTGGGGCACTTTCGTCGCCCACCGCACTGACTCAATATGGAAACCTCAGCGATCCTTTAAAATTTCAGACAACATTACAAAGCCTTTATGGCAAACCGATTTTTCTGCAAGCGGGCGGAAAAACGGCAGTGAGTCTCCCATTCTTTATGGCTGCTTACTACATGGATTTGGACGCGAGCCTTATGGCAGATAACCCGGTCAGTCCAACTCTCAACGTGAGTTTTATCAAAGATACGGGAGTCGCTCTCGGAACAGGATTTCCTATAGGACCGTTTATCCAATACGGTATAGTTTTGAAGAAAATCACGCGCGAAGGATCGCGAAACGCCTACGGACCTTCGGTTATTGCAGATATTGCTGCCGGCAATGCTACTCCTGACGTCATTTTTCAAGATCTTCTTCACAAAGGAACAGGATACGCGATGGATATGGGTTGGAATTTCACCTTCCCGGCACCCGTACAACCGACTCTTTCATTCGTCTGGAAAAACATGGGGAATACAAAATTTATTCCGGCGGCGGGTTCTCCGGCTCCTCCGACAGAACCGCAAGAATGGATTATTGGTTCATCGCTTATGGTCGATTTAGGATTAATTCATATTGCGCCAAGTCTGGATTTTAAACACGTCAACGACACTGATGAACAGCTCGGAAAAAAGGTTCACTTGGGAGTTGAATTCGGTCTGCCTTTGATAGACCTTCGGGTGGGTTTGAATCAAGGTTACCTCTCGTACGGCGCGGGAATGGAACTTGGTTTCTTACATATCGATGCCGCCTCATGGGGCGAAGAAGTCGGTGGATACCCGGGTCAGCTTGAAAGTCGACGCTATATGATTCAGGCGTCGATCGTTTTAGGTC
>JAYTDP010000121.1:0-5462 GCA_043735865.1 Bdellovibrionales bacterium | reverse complement strand
CAGTTGTGTTGACGCGTAAAAGTTGTGCTGGTCCGACACCTTGAATTGTATCTGCGCTTTCAGCAACCATCGCCGCCGGTACGGCGTCGAACATTGTGTCGGCAAGAGTGTCAGAAACGCCCGTAAGCGATGGAGTCACAGTCACGCGGAAATAGCGCGCGTCTTTCGGTGCTGGAGTGTACATTCCAAGCGGGCAAGTTTGACCCGGAAGATCGATCGCCGGCATTGGCGCCGCATTCGAGAAAACCTGATTCATCGTGAGGCCAGGATCACCCGGCGCACGTTTCGCATCGCCAACTGCCGAACCGATTTGGATATTAAGATATCCCGCTGAAGTCGCCGTATTCGCATACTGAACTTCGTAATAGAGAAGGCATTTTGCCGTTGGATCAATAATTTGAATTTCTAATTTTACGTTTGGATCGAGGAGAGCGGTCGTTGTGCCGGCTTTTTTTAGTTTTCCATCAATGGTAAACGTCTGCACACCTTGCACCGCAAGCGACGTCGAAGTAATTGACGTCAAACAGAAGATAAAGCAGACATACAGTAGGCTCTTCATTTGATAAGTCTTTATCGGTGGTTAGATTGGAAACCTGTACCTGCTCTTAGAAATATTCGTCTCAAAATGAGGGGCCCGTTGGTCTAGGTTATATATGACAAAACTATTTTCATTATCTTTAGACTTTCATGTGGGTGTCCCAAAGTGAGACACACACATTTGAGAACTCAAGTAGATCTGCCGATGAGTATGCATGAGATTATTAGCCTTAAGCGTAACTGGATTGGTATTCCTTGCGGGATGCGGACTCCAGACTAAAATCGAGGACATCGCGAAAAAGGAGCCCCAGTCTAATTCGCCGAGCCCTATGCAGATTAAAATCTCTGGCGGAGCCGGATCTATCAATGGCGCCACAACAACCTTTGATTTTTCGATCGGATTGAAGGATCGTGTTATCAAGGGATCGAACTACGATCTCCAAGCAACGATCAGCGCCCATCGTCCTGAATACTAGGTAGCGGGCGCTCCAACTTTAGGGGCCATCCGTGAAGCTAAATAAACAACAGCAAACTATCATCGGTATCGTAGTTCTCATTGCGGTCGCGGCAGCAGTCGTAATTTATTTTTTGACGGGTGGCAAAAACCACGTATCGACGCAAGTGACGACTCCACTCGGGACTTGTGAAGAGAGCGAAGACACTTTCAAAGTTGCGGATAACTTTATGGTGCCGACACATAAAGAGGGCGATGAGGTCGATGTGACTTACGGCTATTACCCTTGCCATCCGGTCGAGCGCGATCAGCTCGTGATTTACAAAAAATCTCAGCTCTCTGATCCTGTTATGCGAATCGTGCGCGGAGTTCCGGGCGACGAATATAAATTAATTAAAACTAAAGAGAACACCTGGCAGATCGAAATCAATGGTGATTTGCTAGAAGTGAACGGTGAGCCGTACCACTTCGGTTCGAACAACCCACCGGTGCTTTCTTTGAGCGAAAAAGCAACTCACGGTGTCCTCGGCCCCACACATGTCTTGATCTTTTCAATGGTGCCTCCGGGCTATGACGACAGCGGCGTCGTCGGCGTCATTTCAATTGTGGACTTAATCGGCAAAGTGAAATAGGGCAGGGTGCCTCCGCGAATGAAAAGCGAATTCGACTCACTTAATTTTGGCGTCTTAGTAGAATGGGGCCTTCCCCTCAGCGACGTTCAGATTCAAGTGAGTTCGAATTTACCCCTCGAGTCCCTCCGCGCCGAAATAGCAATAGCTACAAAAATTGATTTTTCGGCTCTACCTGAGAGCCGCGAGCGGTCAGCCGTTTTGGGATTCTTGTGGGCCGTAGCTGACCATTATCCCTCTTTATTCCCCGAGATCGATAGACAATGGCTCGCGAAATTCCCTGCGCATAATTTAATCAAGCTCCGTCGCCTTTCTCTACAAGGCTTTTCGTCGCGAATGCGCGCTGGTATCGATGGAGTCTGATATCGCAGATTTAATCGCCTTTATCGAAATTTCGAAAATGCCCCGAGAAGAAGCGCTCGAGGCGCTTACAATAATTCAAGACGGAGCCCCCGTACTTCAAAACTTGAAATCCCGTCTTCAAGCGTATCTTAAATAGAGAAAAAACCATGAATGCGCCAGAATATTCTGGTTTACCCAAGGGATCTCGGGGCGACCCGAGGGGCCTCAACCCTTTTATGCAGAAATCCGCATAAAAGATGTGACCGGTCTTCGAAGAGGTTACGGCGGCGGAGTTAAGCGTCTCTCGCACTAGTTATTCGGAGTGCCGGACGTAATCCAGTCCGCGATGGCCTGGATTTGCGGCGCAGTTAGCCTCGCGCCACCGATAGGCATGCTGCCACCGCTGGTTGATGTGTACAAAGTTGAGCCAGCGAGGTTACCAGCAAGAGCGGTTTTAATAGTCTCGGCGTAAGTATCGTAGCGAACGGCGAAGTCGGCGCGGGCGGCGCCATGGCACATCGTACATCGTGGAACCAAAATATTCGCCGAAATCCAAGTGAAAGTCGCATTCGGATTCGGTGGCACATTATTCACCGTTACCGAAACGGCCGGTGACTCAGACATATTACCAGCGGCATCGCGCGCGCGAACCGTCAATTGATACACACGATTCGCCAATGCCGAAGTATCCACAGAAGTGACAAAAGGTTCGGCCATTACTTCTGGGCCGGCGTTCACTCCATCAATTAAAAATTGCATTCCGACAACGCCAACTGCGTCTGTACCTGTCGCGGTTACCATCACTACACCGGCAACAACAGACCCACCTACTGGCGAAGTGATTCTCGCAACCGGTGCCGTTCTATCCACGTTCATGTCGTCGACCCAAGCTTGAACTCCTGAAGCGACTTCTGACGTCACGGCAGGAGTGATTCCGTTATGGCCGGCTTCAAGTTTCGTCACAAGCATCGAGCTCGCCGGAGTCACCATATTCAACAGACCACTTTTCATTATCATCTGCGAACCTGACCACGAGCTCGCGACCGCAAAAGCAGGGGCCGAAGGCATGCTTCCCGAGTGGCACCCAGCGCAGTTGGTCACTAAAGTCGGCTGTACAGTTTTAGAAAAAGAATCCGCCGCCTGCAGATCGGCTTGGCTTGCCGAGCCGAGACCGCCGCCGCCCGCGCCGTCGCCGAGTCCAACCGGTTCAAAAGGGGCACAGTTTTGAATCCCGACGAGTATCAATACGAGACACGCACTTTTGACGATAAATTGAAATTGTTTGAACACGTGGGCCCCCTGGATAGCACTACTCTTAGAAGAAGCAAAACTCGGACCTCTTCATGTCGGTTATTGCGGGAGAAAATTGAAAGATTGTGTATATGTCGAAAAAGAAGTCAGTTTTCTGCAATCCGCCGAAAGACTAAGGCTTACCAGCGACGAGTAAATAAGTCTGGGTTGTTTGCATTTCAGCCGCGCTGCCGGCACCCGCCGAAGCTAGAAGATTCAACTGCGTTGTCTGCATTTCAGCAACGCCGCCAGAACCGGCTGAAGCCAAAAGATTAACCTGTGTCGTCTGCAGAGACCCGCCGGATATTAACCCTGATGCTAGTAGGTTCACCTGAGTCGTCTGAAACGTCGGGGCCCCCCCAGCTGAAACTAAAAAATTTGCCTGGGTCGACTGAAGCGCGCAATTCGGACCGCCCTGCGCACTCACCAAATACATAACTTGGGTCGTTCTAAAAAAGCCGCCGGTGTTAAGGGACTTCCAAAATGCGAATGGCATATTTTGTGCCGTCACACGAGCGGTTCTAAAAAAAGTACCAAGGCCAACGACGATCGAAGATCGTAAAAATTCCCGACGCCTCATCCTGCTTCGATTCCACCTTCAGTTGCATTCACTTTTGTTGGATCCCAGGCCGTGCCGTCTGGTGCTGTATCAGACGTAAATGAATCTTCGGCCCAAGAGCCAAGTACAAGTGCCTTTAAGGCACTTGAAATCATCGAAGCGCCATTTTTTAAATTTAATTTTAATTTACGCGTGCCCGCAGTCGGCAGAGTGCTTCGCGATTTAATCATCACTCCTTGCACAGATGTGACCGCCGCCGGTAGAGCTTGGAATTGATAAAAATCCCTCTGGCCGGTAACCGATGTCGACACGTAACTGGTCGCATTGTTATTCGAAGTTTCACTCACTGCTTGCCAATTCGTCGCGGCGCCAGTCGCAGTAAGCTGAGTTGTGCTGCCGGCAGCTGATGGTAAAAGCGTATAAACTGAAATCGGGCCCAAAAAAGTATTGTTTACTGTTCCGGTGGTGTCGCAAACGTACATGTCATCATAATAAGTGTCATGCCAGGTGCCATAGGCGCAGCCGACCCCAACCGTTTGGAATGATGTAATTCCTCCGGTCGCCGTATTTATGTTCGTAAGATTCAGCCAGGGAACACCGTTCAAAATAATTTCGCATTCGCCTGTCGTTGTTCCAAGCTTGGTCCGAACTTCAATATAATGCCATGTATTCATAGACACTACAGTTGCATTAGATCCCAGCCACGTATTCGGGGATCCCCAATTTGTGTGTGAAGTGGCGACGAAAATGTTCCGGCTGTTACTCATCCCGATAGAAATTCCTTTGCCATCCACAACTGAGCCGCCGATATTCAAAAGTGAAAAATACGGTATTGTCGTCGTCATATAAAATCCAATTCCGACTACCACCTCGGTGACGCTCGGAATACCTAGCTGATTGCGCATGTAATTGGAGCCCATATGCAGCGAACGCGAGCTGCCGGCAGTGACCTGGGTCGTTCGATAAGGAGTCGACGAAATGGCAAAAGTGTTTCCATTCGCATTAAATTCAATCCACTTACAAGCATTTCCGTTCGCGATGAGCATGTCGCCGAAGCCGGCGTAACCTTCAAAACCTTCGAGATATATGAGCGCCAATTTGGACTCCTAAATAATAAGATTTGTTTATTTTTAGGTTACCAATTGGGATCAAAATAGCAATACTGTAAAAAACAAACTTAACTTTACAAATTTAAATCTAGATCGGTTTACTAGCGCTAGGCGTCTAGAACGGAACTGAGCTGACCCACAAAGTATTGCCGTCGTCGAGGACAGTATAAACGACTCCGGCGGCTGCTGCAGATGCGACATAACCGCTCGGCAATTTTACGTTTGTGGTTGCGCCATTCCATTGAATGGTTGCGCAAGTTGCGGTGGCATTCAAAATCGTAACGGTAAATGATCCGCCGGCCGTCGTATTGGTGATGTTCAAGGTTCCGCAGGCGGCTGCTGCACCTGTCGCGCGAATTGTATTCGAGCTTGTGAAATCTACCGTCAATGCCGAGAGTACGTCGGCATCCGTGCTCACTCCACCCACCATGCGACCTTGGGTGATCATATTGCCGCCGATGTAGGTGTTACCGCTGATACCTGCTCCGCCAGTGACAACGAGCGCACCAGTTGTTGATGAGGTGGATGCGGTGCCAGAGTCA